>CAYQEW010000006.1:0-24024 GCA_964416605.1 uncultured Bacteriovoracaceae bacterium
AAGTAAGACAAAATCAACAATATCGAGAAGCTTTTCACAAGCTAAAAGAGGATCATTCAGTCCTGTATAAGCATAAGCCTCATCAAGATTCCCCGCTAAGACATTACAATACTTCGAAACAAACTCGCTGATAAATTCTTTTTTCTCTCTGATAATAAGCGCACTCGCCAAAGAAAAAGCAATCGGAATATTCTTATTTTTTGCTTCCAAACAAATTTTTTCCGATGCTTTTGCAATCGGTGAATCTGTATCTCTTAAGATATAACTTGAAAGTAAAATCATTGAAGTATGATGAATAAGTTCTCTGGGAACCAAATTAATATCTAACTCATCCATACAGCCACGCGAAATAGCAAAAGTTCTTTCGCCATCTTCTGTGACTAAACAAAGAGCCCTTGCTAAGGGTTTTGCTTTAGGCTGAATATGGTTTAATTTAACATTCGCATTGGTGGCACAAATATAAGAAAATGAATAATCCCCAACTTCAATAAGTTTATTAATACAACCAAGTGCATAGGAAGAAGTATCTGAGAGCAATGAAAAATTATGAAGAGTGTTTCCAATACTTCCGCCTGGATAAACTCCTGTTATTTTTTCTTTTTCCTTATAGTAGTAATACATCTCATCCATCAATTCATCGCTGACAATGGAAGATTGAGCTTTTTCAAGATCCCAAGTAGAAAGCTCATGGTCACTAGCCTCAACAACAATATCAATAATAAGTTGTTCAATGCCCACGATATATTGATCATGGGCTCCTCGTGTATCTTGAGAAAGATTATTTAAAGCTTTTTCAGAAACAGGAAAATAATGTTTATTTTTGCGCTTTCCAGGAAATCTCATATGGCGTTATTTATAGATTATTTTTAGTTATTAGACAAAATTCATTTTGCCTGCTAGAAATTTTTATCATGAACAGTATTTATGCAATATACCCCGCCCTATCTCCTCTCATTGGAATTATCTCAATTCCTCATGGTGGAGAGACTATTCCTGAACTATTTCGTCCTTATCTTGTAAATAATACTCGTGACTTACAACAGGATATTGACTACCGAACTTACGATTTACTCGCTATTTCTGAACTTCAAAAAAATGGAATAGCGGTCATTGTATCCCATATATCAAGAGCTTGCATCGATCTCAATCGGCCCAGAGATAAAGCCGCTCTTCATTGGAAAGAAAATACTTTTGGAAAACAGATTGTGACAAGTGCCCCATCTTCTGATGTGACCGAAGAAATGCTAACGCATTTCTATGATCCTTATTATGAAAAACTGACAGAGCTTATTCATCTCGCAAAACAACAAGAAGTATGTAGCATTATCGATTTTCATTCGATGCCTTCAAAAGCGACCGAGTTTCACTTAAAATATAACCCCCATCAGGAAATGTCTCGGCCCGACATCTGTTTGAGTGACCTCAAAGGCCTTTCTTGTAAATCATCCTTTATAGAAGACCTGAAAGCAAATCTTCAAGCGCGCAACCTCAACGTCACCATCAATAATCCTTATTTTGGTGGTTATCTCACTCAATACATTAACGAAATTTGTGCTTTTGATAATATTCAGGTGGAAATTAATCGAAATAAATACATGGATGAAGAACTTTTTTCGCTTAAAGAGCCTGAAGCCCAAGATTTAAAAAAAATTCTTACCCAAGAAATCACGGCATTATTCAAGAAAAATACTTTAAAACTATAGAAAACTAAAAATAAACCGAAAAGTAAGTTGGAGTGTGTATGAAAACAACAATTTACTTTTATTTCTGTATTCTTTTTATTTTAGCAGCTTGTGATTCGCCTCAGACAAATAATAGAAATCGAAGTGGGGGCCTTAATACGAATGATAAAGCAATCACAGATTCTCAACTTCAGACAATTAACAAATATAATTCCAATTCACTCACTGATAATTCCAATATGGCGAATTGTCCGAACTTAAAAACAGGCTCAGCAAGTGAAATAGGAGAAGTGAGTATTTGCCCTAGTTTATCTAATGAGCTGCAAATTACGTATCGTCCAACTATCGGAGATACAACTACTGCAACTTGTCTTATTCCTACTTATATTCAAGCAGACGGCAGATCAACTTATCTAGGAGAGCCTGTTTGTGTTTATCATAACGCGGGAGCTCTTCGTCAATATACCTTTGTCAAAACAAGATATGGTTCTTTCCCAGTCAATGGCGTCATGATTATGAAGCAAGATATCGTTGCCTCTTATTTTCAATGCCTAAGTACCCAAGATCTCGCACTTTGCAGTAATTTTAAATTAGTCAATAAAGATAAAAAATATGTTGAATTAAGAATAAGGTAAAAATTTTACTCTATTTTTAAAATTTTTCTTCAGATATGATTCTTTCATGGATCAATTAGATAAATACCTCTCTCATTCTTTAGCAGGCAGCAGTGTTCAGCAATCTTTACTTGATTCCCTCATCGATTGGGGTATTGCAGGTTTTTTTCCCCTTATTTCCTCTCATGATATGAGTATTTATCAATCTCAAGTAAAAAATATCGAAACATCACTAGATAAGATGAAGGCTCTTAAGAATGTCGAGAAATGCTTACAGTTATGCCGAAATCATAAGTCTCTTGAGCGCAAAAAAGTTATTATTGAAAATCTCGAAGACAAGAAAAAAATAGTTTTTATTTCCTCTCTTTTTTACCTTATTGAAATAAAAACCTTAGAGCAAAACTCTCATTTTCATTAATGAATCGTCCAATAATTATCAACCCCATCGTGTACTTAAGAAATAATATTCTTCAAGTAAAGGGGTCTGTCCACATCCCTTCAGACGAAGTCGATCTTATATCGCTAGTTTCTAATGACCATCTCAGCACTCCTCTTAAATCCATCTGGCTGATGAAGAAAAAAGTTTTTAAGGTGAAAATTGTTCTTTTGGGAATTGAGGGAGAAAAAATAGCTGAAAGAATATTGGAAACAGATCTGTTTGGTTGCTTCTATTTTAAAATTCCAGTACAGACAGAGGTTCATCAGGTAGAGCTTTTTGATCTTGCTCACTCGCCTGGAATTGAGTTCTATTTAGGTAATTTTTTTCCTATCCATATAAAAGACTCTTTGCAAATTGTTATTTCTGATTTTGATAAAACGCTTGTTGATACAACATATTCAACCTTAAAAGAAATGTATACCTCGATATCAAGTCCTCTTGATTACTATCCTCTGATAAACAACAGTATTGAAAAATTAAAAAACTATATATCTCAGTCTTACATCCCTTTTATACTTTCTGCATCTCCTCATTTTTATGAAAAACCGATTCGAGATTGGCTCTATAAACATCAAGTTTATTCCAATAATATTTTTTTAAAAGACTATCGTCAGCCCTTCTCTTTTTCTGCGGGAGAGCTTAGTTTTAAAGATATAAAGAATCAAATATTTTATAAATTAAATAGCTTAATGGATATTTTGCTATTGACTGGTTCTCCTCAAAGTTTGGTACTCATGGGGGACTCCTACGAGTCAGACCCCATTGTCTATCTGATTATCGCAGTTATTTTGGTTGAAAAAATGGACCCATGGTATGTGGGAGACAGGCTTAAAGCATCTCCTCATTTTCAATTTAATAAGAAACAAGAGGCTATCTTTCTCAATAAAATTTACAGCCTTTCTGAGTTAGGGAGAAATTCTTCGATTAATATCCAGATTTTTATTCGTTTATATAAGAAGAAGCTTGAAGATCATATCTTTAATGATTTTGACATGAAATTTCTCATTCCCTATCAAAAATACATCGAGTATTATAGCGATTAAGTATGGGACTCATGTATTCACTACCTATTTCTCTTAATGAAAAAGATTTTGCAGAAGTTAAAGGCAATACTCTTTTTCTGCGAACTTACGGACTTCCTTATGTTTTTTGGATTTACCTCGTTTGTGCTCTCATATTTTATTTTCTCATATGCCTTTTTAGCTTTCAACTTCTTCAAAAGCTCATGCAAATGGGTGGTCTTGATCAAATAATTGCCTATGCTATCGCAATTTTTCTTGCAATACTTCCCATTATTACTTTAGGATTTTTCTTTTATTATAGAGAAATTACAATTAGTCCCAATACCATTATTGCAAAATCAAATCTCTTTTTTATTCCAATTAAAAAGCGAATATTGAAAAGTAACCAAATTGTATTTGAAATTATATCTCATCTAGATTCCGCCAATATTGCGAAGCAAAATCCCTCCCAAGAAAATCTTGGCTTTCAAAATAAAGGGTATTTTATTTTATTTGCTTATTCTGATTCGCAAAAAATACAAATTGATCGAAGCTCTTCTAAGGCTGATCTGACTAAGATTCAAGAGATGATCGAAAAATTTATTTAAATTGCTTTGGCTTTTTGAATCCACCTTGCTTCGGTGGTTTTTCTTCTCGTGGAGTCGCAGCGACTGCGTTTTTCTCCTGTTCTATTTCTGATTTAGTTTTTCGAATTGTTTTAGCTTGATTAAAAATTTTAGCATTTTCAATGTGCAACATTTGCTCTGAAATATCTATATCAATCGCGCTCGTACATTTTATCTGACAAGCTAATCTCTCTTTTGTTATATGAAAAACGTTTCCAAGAAGCTTTGATTCTGCCTCAGTCATCGGATTTAATGTCTCATTTCCTGTTCGTATTTTAATGACACAATCACCACAGGTACCGTGTCCACCACAGCTCGATTTTAAAATAAGATTATTTCTTTTAAGAGACTCTAAGACCGCCTCATTTTCTTTTGCTAAAACAACTTCATTTGTAGGAAAAATATTTATCAAAAAACTCATATTAAACGTATTTTCCAATTTTTTTTTCTAAACTACTTATGATTTTATTTTGAAATGGTTTTAACATGAAAGACAAATCTAGATTTAACTCAAGAGCATCATCTAAAAAATCAATGTCTAGCTGGAATCCTTTTCCCTTCGCAGTGATTTTCTTATTTTTATCGTATTCAAGCTCAGCATTCACCCCAAAGCTAGCAATAGTTTCAGGGGTAATATTTTCAACAATGCTTTGATAAGCACTTTTAGAGTCTTTCATTATGCTATAAGGAATTCGTATACTCATAAAATTTATACCTTTTGATTAATGCCAGTTGAGCCAAAACCTTGATTACCTCTTTCCGAGTCTGATATCGCGCCAACTTCTACTATTTTTGCCTGATGGACTGGGGAAAGTACTATTTGAGCAACACGATCACCGTGATTCACCGTAAAATTGCTAGAGCCCATATTGGCCATAATAATCATAATCTCTCCACGGTAGTCCGAATCAATGGTACCCGGAGAATTGGCAATAAGAAGATCTGTTTTTAAAGACAAGCCTGATCTAGGTCTTACCTGTACTTCATAGCCCGCAGGAATCTCAAACGCCAATCCGGTAGGAATCAAAACACGTTTACCCGCAGGGATTTCAAAACTTTTTCGGTCAATAAAGCAGGCGCGAATATCAGCACCTGCGGCTTCTTTTGTTGCATAAAAAGGCAATCCTAAATCAGGATCGAAATGCTCTAATCTTTTTATTTTAAGTTCAACCATTATTTATGCACCAGTTGAACCTGGATATTTTAAAGGAATGGACTCAATTGCTTTCATTGAAAGTTTTACTTTTCCAAAGCGATCGACATCTAGAACCTTCACTTTTACTTTATCGCCAACGCGTAAATACTCGTTCACATCTTTAACTCTATCATCAGAGAATTCAGACACGTGTACCAGTCCAGATACTCCTTGAGCAATATCCACAAACGCGCCATATTCTTTAATAGTGACAACAGTTGCCACATAATCCGCACCTAATTGTGGGCCATTCATTTGTAAGTCAATAAGAAGCGCCACTTCTTCTCCAATCGCTTTACTTGGAGCAAGAATATTAGTTGTTCCATCTTCTTTCACATCAATTGTTACTTTATAATGCTCTTGGATACCTTTAATGTTTTTACCACCTGGTCCAATCAAAGCACCAATTTTATCTTCTTTTATTTTAGTTGAGATAATAACAGGGACCCCATCCTTGAACTCAGTTTTAGGAATACTGATCGTTTTAGCCATTTCTGAAAGGATATGTATTCTGCCTTCTTTTGCTTGAGAAAGAGCCTTACTACAAATTTCTTTCGTGATTCCTGCAATTTTTATATCCATCTGTATTGCTGTGATTCCGTCTGCAGTTCCTGCAACTTTAAAATCCATATCTCCTAGATGATCCTCATCTCCTAAAATATCTGTGAGAACTTGGTACTTGCCATTTTCCATAACCAGTCCCATCGCGATTCCCGCCACTGGTTTTTTTATTGGCACCCCTGCATCCATAAGAGCCATAGAGCCTGAACAAACTGATCCCATAGAAGAAGAACCATTTGATTCCAGAACCTCACAATTAATACGTACCGTATAAGGAAAATCAGCATATTTTGGGAGCAATTTCTTAATTGCTCTTTCTGCTAAATTACCGTGGCCGATTTCTCTTCTGCCTAAGCCTCTATAGCCTTTGGCTTCTCCAACTGAAAATGGAGGAAAATGGTAATGTAAGTAAAATCTGTCATAAGAAATACCCGAAAGCTTGTCATTCATCTGCTCTCCGTCTTTCCCACCAATTGTTACCGCTGCCATAACTTGAGTTTCACCTCTTGTAAAAAGAGAGGATCCGTGTGGAGCTTTTAAAATGCTTACTTCTGTTTCAATCGGGCGAACTTGTGTTAGGCTCCTTCCGTCAATTCTTTTGGTATTATAAATAATTTCAGAGCGCATCAGTTTATAAAGTAACTCATCTGTCAGTTTGCGAGCTTCATTATTAAAGGCAGCGTCTTGTGCAAGACCATATTGCGCAAACTCTGTAGTAATTAATGCGGCAATATCTTCTTGGAGTTTTGCCGTAGCATCTCTTCGAACAAGCTTATCTTTATTAGCCAAACAAGCGAGCGCTTGATCTTTAAATTTTGTTTCGATTTTCTCAAGTGTTGTTTTATTGGGGTTCGAGGCATTAAATTCTCTTTTAGCCACTCCAACACTTTTACCCATATTTTTTATTTCAGCACATATTTTTTGAATTTCATTATGGGCCATTTCAAGAGCTGCAAGCATTTCTTCTTCAGAGAGTTCATTTGCCTCTCCTTCAACCATTAAAAGAGCATCCATGGATGCTGCAACAACTAATTCTAAATCTGATTTTTCCCAATCATGCACACCTGGGTTCACGACTAGTTTACCGTCAATTTTACCTATTTTCACAAACCCTAAGGGGCCATTAAAAGGAATATTTGAAATTTCTAGAGCTGCTGAAGCACCTAATCCGGCTAAAATCTCTGGATCATTATGTCCATCAAAAGAAAGAACACTGGCAGTGATAATTGTTTCAAACATAAACCCTTCCGGGAATAAAGGTCGAAGAGGTCTATCAATAAGTCTCATAAGAAGAATCTCGGAATCCGACGGACGCCCTTCTCTTTTGCGAAAGCCTCCTAGAAATTTTCCTGCGGCATAAAATTTTTCTTTGTAATCGACAAGTAAAGGGAAGAAATCCTGCCCATCATTTACAGAAGCTGCGCAACAAACCGTCACCAACACTTGAGTTGCCCCACAAGTAACAAGAACCGCGCCATCAGCTTGTTTTGCAAGACGACCCGTTTCAAAAATATACTCTTTGCCACCAATTTCGCATTTAAATTCTTTTTTGTTATTTAACATGATTTCCCTTTGCATTTTTTATGCATAAATAAAAAGAGGAGCAAAAGCTCCTCTTGGATTTTCAAAATGATTCTTAAAACGTCACCTTTCTAATGCCTAAATCCTCCACTAATTTTGCGTACATAGCTGGATTTTTTTCATTAATATATTTTAAAATGCTTACTTCTGTTTCAATCGGGCGAACTTGTGTTAGGCTCCTTCCGTCAATTCTTTTGGTATTATAAATAATTTCAGAGCGCATCAGTTTATAAAGTAACTCATCTGTCAGTTTGCGAGCTTCATTATTAAAGGCAGCGTCTTGTGCAAGACCATATTGCGCAAACTCTGTAGTAATTAATGCGGCAATATCTTCTTGGAGTTTTGCCGTAGCATCTCTTCGAACAAGCTTATCTTTATTAGCCAAACAAGCGAGCGCTTGATCTTTAAATTTTGTTTCGATTTTCTCAAGTGTTGTTTTATTGGGGTTCGAGGCATTAAATTCTCTTTTAGCCACTCCAACACTTTTACCCATATTTTTTATTTCAGCACATATTTTTTGAATTTCATTATGGGCCATTTCAAGAGCTGCAAGCATTTCTTCTTCAGAGAGTTCATTTGCCTCTCCTTCAACCATTAAAAGAGCATCCATGGATGCTGCAACAACTAATTCTAAATCTGATTTTTCCCAATCATGCACACCTGGGTTCACGACTAGTTTACCGTCAATTTTACCTATTTTCACAAACCCTAAGGGGCCATTAAAAGGAATATTTGAAATTTCTAGAGCTGCTGAAGCACCTAATCCGGCTAAAATCTCTGGATCATTATGTCCATCAAAAGAAAGAACACTGGCAGTGATAATTGTTTCAAACATAAACCCTTCCGGGAATAAAGGTCGAAGAGGTCTATCAATAAGTCTCATAAGAAGAATCTCGGAATCCGACGGACGCCCTTCTCTTTTGCGAAAGCCTCCTAGAAATTTTCCTGCGGCATAAAATTTTTCTTTGTAATCGACAAGTAAAGGGAAGAAATCCTGCCCATCATTTACAGAAGCTGCGCAACAAACCGTCACCAACACTTGAGTTGCCCCACAAGTAACAAGAACCGCGCCATCAGCTTGTTTTGCAAGACGACCCGTTTCAAAAATATACTCTTTGCCACCAATTTCGCATTTAAATTCTTTTTTGTTATTTAACATGATTTCCCTTTGCATTTTTTATGCATAAATAAAAAGAGGAGCAAAAGCTCCTCTTGGATTTTCAAAATGATTCTTAAAACGTCACCTTTCTAATGCCTAAATCCTCCACTAATTTTGCGTACATAGCTGGATTTTTTTCATTAATATATTTTAAAAGTCTTCTTCTTTGACCAATCACTTTTCTCATACCGCGTAACGAATTGTAGTCGTGAATGTGTTTGTTAAAATGAGGAGTAAGTCCTTTAATTTTTTCTGTAAGGATTGCTACTTGTACCGCAGGATTTCCTGAGTCTTTCTCATTTTTGCCGTACTTTAATGCGAGTTCTTTTGTTGTCATAATACCCCCTAAATACCCCAGTCGTAACCAGAATACGGATGGATCCGAAGATCTATTGTTAAACTTAGTGCCCTTTTTACCCCAAATAGGCTTGCATGTAAACCTTTAATTTGTCCATTAAGCGAACCTCTATTTGCCTAATTCGCTCCCTTGAAACACCGTATTCGTCAGCAATTTGCTGGAGTGAAGCAGGAATATCTGAAAGTAATCTTTTTTGAAAAATTTCTCGGTCGCGAGGTTTCAAATTTTTTATAAAAATTTCTAATTTTTCTTCGAGTATCGCCAAATCTTGCATTTGTGCCATCTGCTCATCTACAGGGTCAATTTCATCTGAAATAACCTCAACTAATGCTCGGTGAGCATCTCCTCCATAGCTATCGAGGGCGATCTCACCACTTCCAAGTCCCAATCGCTGGTCCATTTCGATAACCGCTTTTTCTGAGACTCCTAATTTTTCAGAAATAAGCTTGGGCTCTGGCTTTATTCCTTGCGCAATAAGTTTGTCTTTTTCCCTAAGGAGATTATAAAATAATTTCTTCTTTTCCTTAGAAGAACCTATTTTCACAAGTCGAAAATTATCCAATATAAATTTGAGTATATAAGAGCGAATCCACCAACTTGCATAATAACTTAATTTAGTTCCCTCTGCTGGATCAAATTTAGAGACAGCCTTCATAAGACCTATATTGCCTTCTTGAATCAAATCCATAATATTTTGATAAGCACTCTGATACTCAAAAGCAATTTTTACTACCAGTCTTAAATTGGCTAAAACTAATTGTTTCGCAATTTCAATATCACCTGTTTCTGTTAGTTTTTGAGTTAATATCTTTTCTTGCTCTGAAGATAGAAGTTCATATTTAGCAATATCTCGCAAATAAGCCTTAAGAGGATCCAACGTCGCAGGTAGATTTTCCTTGAGAATAGGAAGTTTTAAATCTTTATCATCAAGCATAGGATGTCCTTATAGCATAAAATATAATAATTGAGTATAGTAATAAAAAAAAAGGAAGAGTTATGTCTGTTTTTGTTAATCGCACTCTCAATTTAAAATCGATCAAAGCTATTGGCTTTGATATGGATCACACAATCATTCGCTATCACTCTGTAAACTTAGAAAAATTAAGCTATGATCAGTCCATCAAAAAACTTATTCAGTCAGGTTACCCTGAAGTTATAAAAAGCTTAGTTTTTAATTATAATTTTTGTATTCGAGGCTTAGTGTTAGACAAGGCTCGAGGAAATATCATCAAGCTTAGTTTATTTAGCAAAGTCAAAAAAGCTTATCATGGGACAAATGAGCTGAGCTTTAGCGACACAAAAGCGATTTATAAAGGACTCAGTATCGATCTCAACGACCAAAATTATTATCCTATCGATACAATTTTTTCCATTTCACACGGTGTCCTTTTCGCCCAACTTGTCACTCTCAAAGATCAAATGCCCGAATTATTTCCTCAATCCTATAAAGAACTAGAAGAAGATGTTTTGCGAGTCATTGACCTATGCCATCGCGATGGCAGTATTAAAAATGAGGTTGTGGCAAATCTAGATACTTATATTGTAAAAGATGAAAAAATTGTCACAACTCTAGAGAGACTCAAAAGCAGTGGAAAATACCTCTGGCTCATTACGAACTCTGATTACAAATACACCAAAGTTATCATGGACTATGCTTTCAACCCTTTCTTAAAAAATAGTTCTAGTTGGAATAACCTCTTTGATGTGGTGGTTACTTTTTCACGCAAACCCTATTTTTTTACAAATCCGAAACAAACTTTTTTACAGGTTGATCCGACAAGTGGACTTATGTCTAATACTGAGGGGCCGTACCGCAATGAAATTTTTCAATTTGGAAATGCAAATGAACTAGAGAGAGAATTTAAAATTGCAGGAGATCAAATTCTCTATTTAGGGGATCATATTTACGGAGATATCCTTACCCTTAAGAAAGCTTGTAATTGGCGAACTGGCCTTATCATCGAAGAATTAGCTTTGGAAGTCACTGCTTTAAAAAATAGTCGCACTCTTCGCGATGAACTCAATCATCTCATGACTCAAAAAAACAAATTAGAAGAAAAATTAAATAGCAACTTAGACTCTAAGGTTTCACCAAGTGATAATAATATTCTTCATGAGCAAATAGACAGCCTTGATGCTCAAATGAAAAAAATTATTGTAGAAATTAACGCTTTTTTTAATCCCTATTGGGGAGAAATGATGCGTGCAGGTGCAGAAATAAGTCGCTTTGCGGGACAAGTGGAAAAATACGCTTGTATTTATATGTCAAAAGTAAGTGACCTTGATCACTACTCTCCTCGTACTTATTTTAGACCTCCTCAGAAGCAACTACCTCATGATTTAGAGTGATTAAATCTAATCTTTTTTTATAGTCCAAGCTTTTGAGATTTCCATGCTTAGAATAACTTAAGTACAAAACCTCATATTTCTTTTTAAGAATATTTAGGACCATTTCTTTTTTATTTGGATTTATGTCTAAGTCCAAAATTTTTTCTAAAGTTTGTACTCTCCACTCATCCATCCCAAAATATTTTGTCGACAATTGATCATCGTGACCTCCATATCGTGTCACTAAATATTGATCAATAATGCCAATTGGAAAATAAACTAAAAGACGAAGATAAAGATCATAATCCTCGCAGACAATAAAAAGAGGATTATATCCATGGTACTTTTGCAAAAGCTGACGATGAATGCATAGAGCGCTTGTTGCGATAATACAGCCGACAAGAGAGTCCTCAAATTGATGTGTCTTCGTTAGAATATGTTTTCTTTTTTGATTTACTCTTTTATTATTTCTCACCCAAATTTCTCTTGTACAATGCCACAGATAAGACGGATTTTTAGAAATAAAATCAAAGTGCTCTTTTAATTTCACCTCATGCCATTCATCATCGGAATCAAGAAAACAAATCCAAGAAGCGCGAGCATGAGAAACTCCCAAATTCCGAGAAGCACTTACTCCTGAATTTTTTTGATAAAAATACCTTACCTGGTCATTGATATATGATGCCATCTTTTTCTGAGTATCGTCATCGGAGCCATCATCAATAATAATGATTTCAAAATTTTTAAAAGTTTGATTTAAAACACTTAATACTGCTCGAACTAAAAGCTCACTGCGATTATAAGACGGAATCACAACACTAAAAAAAGGGCTCATCTCACACATTTCTCAACGGAATCAATATCTGCAATTGTTTTCATGCCAATTAATGCGCAAGAAACTTCGGGATATGAAAGGTTAAATGAAAGTGCTTTTTCAAGATTTAAAGAATCTGTTTGAGCTTGTAAAATAAGTGGATCAATTAACTTTCGCTTAAACCAAGGTGCTTTTTTGCGCGCATCAAATTGATCAAACTGCCTTTCATTATTCACTCGTCCCGTTAGAATTCCTTTTTCTAATGTGCCCCACGTCATAACACCTAAGTCATTTTCTCTTACCCAATTTAAATGATTTTTTAAAAAATTTCGCTTCAAAAAATTAAATTCTTCTTGAATGCAGCTAATCTGTGTAACTTCACTGGCAAGTTGATAGTCATCATAGTGAGTGTTACTTAAGCCAATATGGCGAATTTTTCCTGCTTCTTTTGCTTTTGCAAGTATCTCCATGGGCTTTCGAATATCCACTCTTGCATCGGGCCAGTGAATCATATAGACATCAAAATAATCCATGTTCATTCTTTCTAAAGATTGTTCCAGCATTTGAATGATCAGAGTAGGCTCATTACTCATGTTAACTCTGCCATTATCATGCCAGCCAACTCCTCCTTTATTAACAATAATAACTTTCTCGCGAGAGTTATAAAGGTACTTACCAAGTATTTTCTCTGAAACTCCAAAGCCATAAATAGGAGCTGTATCAAAGAGATTTATTCCTAGATCTAGGGCGTGTTCAATGAGTTCTTGGCAGCTTTCTTCTGGAATAGCTCCGAAGCCATAGCCCCCACCTCTTCCGCTCAATGCGGCTCCTCCAAAGCCAATCTCGCTCACCATTAAATTTGTTCTTCCCAATCTTCTTTTTTTAAACATGAATTTTTATTCCCTAGCATTGCCAAAATAATATTAAAAAGGCATTTTGATTTTTATGAAATGTTTAGTCTTTGCCCATTATCCTGAAGCCCAATGCTTTTTAGATTATTTTAAATTTCAGAAATTGTCTGCTCATCCGCAATTCTTTTTCAGCGAGGACTTAGAAACTTATCTTCTTATAACTGGAGAAGGTACATTTTCAACACTCACGAACTTAAGCCATGTTCTTGGAACATACCCTCAAATAAAAACCATTATAAATTACGGCGTCGCAGGGTCACTGGATGCATCCATTTCCGTTGGGAGCTTACACTCCATTAGAACTGGCTATGCTTATCTAAACAGTGAATTTCTTTATCATAGCCAAACAAGCAAAGATGACACAGCCTTCCTTGATTGTATCTCTGCAAGTAAAAGAGATCACAGCGCTAAAGATTGCGCCAAAATGATCGCCTATGCCTCTATTGTTGATCGTGAACTATGGTCTATTAGCTATTGTGCCAAAGAATTTAAAAAAGATTGGTTTAGTTACAAAGTTATTTCAGATCACATCATAAGTAGTGATAAAGCATGTCTGAGTGTCATGGCTATGGCTCAAGATTGCTCATTACAATTTTTAAATCATTTCATCCTCAATAAAACGCCTCCCTCCCTCCTTACTAAAGAGCTGCTTGATTTACCGAAAGGTTTTTATTTTACTCACTCTCAAAAAATAGATTTTTTCAAACTCATCCAGGCTCTGCATTTAAAAGAAGGAAGCATTCCCCAAATTAACTACGATGACTACCTTGCAAAAGAGATAACACCTAAGAAAAAAACCGAGATCTTACTCATTAATTTGCGAGAAAGATTAAGTCCTGAGATTTCGCACCTAAATAAAAAAATCACTCATTGTATTCAACCTCTCACGCAAAAAACAATTAAGCTCTCTTATCCAAAAGATCTTAATGACTCTGATTGTAAGATTGAATTTGAAGTGAAAAATAAAGACGATTGGCAAAAAAAAATAAATGCTTTAAGCGAATTTGAAATTGAAAAATATTTTGATTTATTCGAAGGAAAATAATGTTCAAAAATATTTTCATAGAAGAAGACATTAAAGATCATCCTATTACTCTTCATATTCAAAGACAATTTCAAGCAGTTCCTTCTCTTTATATTGATCGTTTTGATGAAGTATGGGGAAAAAGCAAAAAGCCATACCTTCATAAAAGAGACTCTTTAAATCTTTTTATTGCGACCAAAAGAGGAGCTCTCCTTAAAGAAGCTCCTCCGGCTTATGGAACCAATGAGGGATCGCATTTTTATTTCATACATGCCTATAACTGTATTTATGAGTGTGTCTACTGCTACCTTCAGGGCTATTTCAATACTCCCGATCTAGTCATTTTTGTCAACCATCAAGAAATCATCGATGAAATGCAAAAATTAAAAGACTCTACTGCGAATTTTCCCCTATGGTTTCATGCAGGAGAATTCAGTGACTCTCTTGCGCTATCTCATATAACGGAAGAATGGAAATTGTATTGGCCATTTTTTAAAAATAATCCTGAGTGTTTTCTCGAACTGCGCACAAAATCAGTCAATATTAAATCAATCCTTGATTTGGAAGCTCTTTCAAATGTCATTATTTCTTTTTCTCTTTCTCCTCAAAATGAAACAAAAGAATTTGATATAAAAACCCCTTCTCTTAAAAGTAAAATAAAGACAATCCAAATATTACAAGAAAAAGGGTATCAAGTCGCCCTTCACTTTGACCCTATAATCTATACACCTGAGTGTATTGAAAACTATGAACAACTTTTACTGCATTTAAAATCATGCCTTAATCTTCATTTAATACGCTATCTTTCTCTTGGAGTTGTGCGCTTCACTGCGCCTGTTTACCGAGAGTTCAGCCAAAATTATCCCGAATCAAATATCCACTCGTATAATTTCACGCGCTCTTTTGACAATAAAATAAGATATCCTAAACCCTTACGTTTATGGCTTCTCAATACTATTAAGCAAAAATCAATCGATGCGGGTATTTCTGAAAATAAAATTTATCTTTGTATGGAAGAATAATATCTGTTCTGCTAATATCTGTTCATGAAAAATTTAAATACTCATCACCTTGAAACTGAAGCAAAAACACTTCGCAAACTTTGTCTTGAAATGATCTTTCGCGCTGGCACTGGTCATCCAGGAGGCTCTCTTTCTCTTATTGAGATTATTCAAAGTCTCATGTCTGAAAATGGCCTCATGGATCTCACTTCACAGAATCTTGAAGATAAATTTCGCCATCGTCTTATTTTAAGTAAAGGACACGGAGTACCTGCTCTTTACGCAATGATGCATCTTCGAAATTTTGGCATAAGCTCCGAGGAGCTTTTAACTTTTAGACAACTTAATTCTAGACTGCAAGGACATCCTGATAGACAACGGCTGCCTTTTGTAGAGGCTTCAACCGGAAGCTTAGGGCAAGGGCTTTCCATTGCTCAAGGCTGGGCACTTGCTAATAAAATAGAAAAAAATGATTTTAAAACTTATTGCATTCTTGGTGATGGAGAGATTCAAGAGGGACAGGTTTGGGAAGCTGCAATGTCCGCGGCTCACTACAAGCTCAGTAACCTTGTGGCCATTGTTGACTACAATAAAGGACAAATTGATGGTTTTGTAAAAGATGTTATGGGACTCGAACCTCTGACAGAAAAATGGAAAGCTTTTGGATTTGAAGTAACTGAAATTGATGGACATAATTATCAAGAACTACATGCTGCTCTTTCTAAAAATACTGAAAATAAACCCAAGTGTATCATTGCCAATACAGTAAAAGGTAAGGGCGTTTCCTTTATGGAGAATAAAATTGACTGGCACGGAAAAGCTCCAAGTCAAGAAGAACTAAAACAAGCTTTAAATGAACTCAATTAAGTAGGATAATTTATGAATAAAATTTCAACTCGAAAATCTTTTGGAATGGCTCTTGCTGAACTTGGAGAAAAATACCCTCAAATTGTCTGTCTTGATGCCGACCTTTCAAAATCAACTCAATCTGTTTTTTTCGCTAAAAAATATCCTGAGAGATTTTTTGAAATGGGGATTCAAGAAGCGAATATGATTGGAGTTGCTGCAGGACTTTCCTTCGCTGGAAAAATCCCTTTTATTTGTAGCTTTGCCGCCTTTATAACTGGTCGCTACGATCAAATCAGAATGTCGATAGGTTACAGTAATGCCAATGTAAAAATTATTGGAACACATTCTGGAGTGGGTATCGGAGAGGATGGACACTCTCAGATGGGATTAGAAGACGTCTCCCTTATGCGGGCTATCCCGAATATGGTTGTTTTACAACCTGGAGACCACGAAGAAACCAATCATATGATGGAATGGGCAATCAATCATCCTGGTCCAGTTTACTTAAGACTCACTAGACAAGATTTGAAACAGTTTCATATTAAAAAATTCACTCCAGGAATATTCCCCCTTGTATTCAAAGGCGAAAATAGTCAGTGTGCTTTTTTAGCAACAGGCGGACTGCTAGACGTCGTAGACAGCTCGATTCAACTAATCGAAGAATCAAAAAGACCAAGTCTTTATAATATGAGCACACTGAAACCACTTAACCATGATTTTATGAGCGAATTAACGAAAACAAATCGTAGTCTTATTGTTTTTGAAGACCACAGTATTATCGGAGGAGCAGGCTCTGCGATTGCTGAGTGGACCAGTGAATTTGCCCCAGGTGTCCAAGTTATTCGCTATGGAGTCAAAGACCTTTTTTGGAGAATCAGGAACTCCTGAGGCACTTTATCAAAAACATGGATTCACCGCTGAGGCTATTTCAACGTTCTATAAAAAAAGAAACTTGAATTTTTAGTGCTTTTCATGTAAGTTGGTGAACTTATTAATTTAAAAGAGGATTATTTATGTCTAAAGTATGCGATTTAACAGGAAAAAGAAGACTTGTTGGAAATAAAATTTCTCACTCAAATGTTAAAACAAAAATGAAGCAACAGCCGAATCTTAAGAAAAAAGTTATTTTTGATTCAGTAACAGGTCAGAGAATTACGTTAAGACTTTCAACAAAAGCTATACGAACTCTAGATAAAATTGGTTCATTAACAAAATTCTTACAAAAACAGTTCAACAAATAATAAACACTCTCAAGTAATCGGGCATTTTGTCGATATAATGAGTAGTTGTGACTTCCACAACTACTCACACTATGATACATAAGGGCCTTAGATGAAAACGAACACCAAAAATAAATTTGCCATTATCCTTTTTCAACTTTTGGTTGTGACGCTGTTTTCAATAAAAGCATACCATACATTTCATCGTCAAAACTTCAATAATAAAACACTCCAGCCTGCTAAAATAGCTGCTACTCTTTTTTCCAACGCTAAACAAATCATTATTACTAATCATTGGGGAATGTTTAGCTTATTTAAAGGCGTTAGCCACTGGGAAAGTAGTGACCGAGACCTCATTGTCCTTTCTTCTCAAATTGAAAATCTCTTTAATGAAATTAATTCCATCAATGTGATTGAAACCATCGCAAGCAGTAAAGAAAATATTGTGAAGTACAATCTCGTTAACCCTATTTCATCGATAAGAACAGTTGATGTAAATGGAAGATCGGAAACCTATCATCTGGGACTTATTGATTCAACTTCAGGAGAAGCCTACCTATTAGATGAAAACAGACAGCTCATTATAAAAACAAACAGAACAAACTTCTTATTTTCAATCGCAAATTTAGGAGATCTGTCAACTCAGCCATTTCGTGAGTTGACTTCTAAAAACGAAAAATCAGATCTTGATATAACTCAAAAATAAAACCAAAGAGCTCTTATTTAAGCTCTTTGTGTAAAGTATGTTTGCGAAGGAACGGATTATACTTCATAAGTTCCAAGCGCTCTGGATGAGTCTTCTTGTTTTTTGTTGTCGTATATCTTGAAGGCGACTTCCCTATTTTACGAGCCTCTGTACACTCTAATGTGATAATAACTCTTGGTCCTTTTGCCACTTTAATCTCCTGGAAATAAATGTTATACTGGGCGAATATAACCTAAAGCAAAGTTATATTCAAGGATAAAATGTCTATTAATAAAGAAAATTGGAGCTATACCCACCTTACATCAGGCAATTTGCAAGCTCAGATTCATGAGGCTTATTCTCTCTCTCAAGAAGAAAATACAATTAAAACTGGATTTTGCGTTACAGAATTTAATAAAGAAAGCTATCAAGATCTTTTTCAAAGAGATTTTGCCTCAATTGAAGACGCCCTTGATTGCATTAATTCACGCTATTCAAACTGGAAATCTTCTTCTGAGGTCCTCGAGTCGTCCGGTTCTGGTTGTGACAGCTGTCAGGCTCATTAAGGGATACTTGTTGATAGCCAATCAATAAATTCTCTCAATTCAGTTTCATGATTGAGTGACGTAATTGCAGAGAATGCTTTTTCCTTTAAATCTTTTCCTGAGTAGGAAATCCCTTCAAAAGCTCCGGAGACCTGCTCTAGAAATTCAATATTAAGTGAGTCACTAAATATCTTGGTTTGCGTCACCACTCCTTTATGAGAGTTTAGATGAACCTCCACTCCTCCCCAATCAAAACGATGACTTAAGATTTGAGTAAATTTAGGAGTTTCTCCAAAGCGCCACTGCCAGTCTTTTAATTTTTCATAATAAGTATTTAGAGATGGTATAGTTTGTAAAAAATTGAGATCAAGCATTTTGATATCAACATCTTTTTGATAAAATTCACAAAATGCTTTAACCATAGCATCACAAAATACATTATGGTCAATTTGAGAATTCAATTCAGAAATGTTCATCACTCGAGAACGAACTGAGGCAATTCCCTTTGAAATAATCTTGCTTTTGTCTGGATTTAAATACTCTGCGAGTTTTCCAAGATTGGCGTTTATAAGCATTGTTCCATGATGAAAGGCTCTATCTCTATTTTCCTTAAAAGCACTTCCCGATATTTTTTTGTCCTCTCCTTGATGCTCAACAATAATATCATTGCGACCTGAAGCTTTCGCAGAAATTCCAAGCGAAGAAAGAGCGTTGATAATAATCTGATTATTAGCGTTTTTATTGTAGTCAATTCGATCATTTAAAAATGTAAAATTAGTGTTTCCTAAATCATGAAAGACTGCTCCTCCTCCACTTTGCCTTCTTGCAAGTAAAACATTTTCATTTTCCATTTTAGGTAAATTGCATTCCGTCCAAGGATTTTGAAATCGTCCAATCACAACCGTTTCCTGATTGCGCCAAAGATAAAGAACAGGCTCTTTCGGGTCTAAGTCGCGAAAAATCCAATCCTCTGTGGCAAGATTAAACCAAGGATTTGTTGATGTCGTATAAAAAACTTTTAATTTATTCATTTCCAAATTTTTGCTCCAATAATTTTTTCACTTTACCTGAAACCATCGTATGCCAAAGAGCATTTTTTTCTTTGATTAAATTTAGAATTAAGCTCGAATAAATATGAAGTATCTTATTATTATAATTCTTAATTCCCTTTAATTGATTATTGCCCTTTAGGTATTCCATCAAAAAAGAAAATTCTTTCGGTGTTTGCAGATTCTCCAATTCTGTAAGTTCATCATCTTTAAAATTGCGGTAAGGATATAAATAAATTCGTACATTATCTCTAAATAAAAGCCCCAAAGATTCTAGGATGCCCCCCTTCGGATGTTTGTATTCCTGTGAGAAAATTTGTTGAAAGTTATAAACTCCCAAAACAATGGCGATATTAAATGGTTTAAGATCATAAAAATAGGATGTTAAATTATGGTATTCAGGGTAATTCGTAAGCAGTAACTTTTTACCCAAAGAACTCACTAATTTTAAACGAAATAAAAAATCTTCTTCTTGAATCATTTGGTTCTGTTGATTCACAAGAGTAATTTCACACAAAGTTTCAATGTCCTCATTTTGAATATCTTTTGCAAAGCACTCTCTTCCAGAAGACAGTATATCCTCACTGACAAGCGTGGGTGGATGGTAGCTTCCGCGAACAACCAGAAGATTTCTATGGTATAGATAGTCTCTTGCCAGAATAACATCTCCATTTTCTTGAAAAAGAACAGCATTTGTCATTCCATTTTTAACAAGTAGAAAATTCATGAGACGGTTATCAACATCTTCAAAATGTGGCCCCTCAAAACGGATATAGTCGATCTCCAATCTCTGGCGATGAATTCCTTCTACTAATTGCTGAGGAAAGGTATCCAAATCATCATGGTAATATCATTGCGACCTGAAGCTTTCGCAGAAATTCCAAGCGAAGAAAGAGCGTTGATAATAATCTGATTATTAGCGTTTTTATTGTAGTCAATTCGATCATTTAAAAATGTAAAATTAGTGTTTCCTAAATCATGAAAGACTGCTCCTCCTCCACTTTGCCTTCTTGCAAGTAAAACATTTTCATTTTCCATTTTAGGTAAATTGCATTCCGTCCAAGGATTTTGAAATCGTCCAATCACAACCGTTTCCTGATTGCGCCAAAGATAAAGAACAGGCTCTTTCGGGTCTAAGTCGCGAAAAATCCAATCCTCTGTGGCAAGATTAAACCAAGGATTTGTTGATGTCGTATAAAAAACTTTTAATTTATTCATTTCCAAATTTTTGCTCCAATAATTTTTTCACTTTACCTGAAACCATCGTATGCCAAAGAGCATTTTTTTCTTTGATTAAATTTAGAATTAAGCTCGAATAAATATGAAGTATCTTATTATTATAATTCTTAATTCCCTTTAATTGATTATTGCCCTTTAGGTATTCCATCAAAAAAGAAAATTCTTTCGGTGTTTGCAGATTCTCCAATTCTGTAAGTTCATCATCTTTAAAATTGCGGTAAGGATATAAATAAATTCGTACATTATCTCTAAATAAAAGCCCCAAAGATTCTAGGATGCCCCCCTTCGGATGTTTGTATTCCTGTGAGAAAATTTGTTGAAAGTTATAAACTCCCAAAACAATGGCGATATTAAATGGTTTAAGATCATAAAAATAGGATGTTAAATTATGGTATTCAGGGTAATTCGTAAGCAGTAACTTTTTACCCAAAGAACTCACTAATTTTAAACGAAATAAAAAATCTTCTTCTTGAATCATTTGGTTCTGTTGATTCACAAGAGTAATTTCACACAAAGTTTCAATGTCCTCATTTTGAATATCTTTTGCAAAGCACTCTCTTCCAGAAGACAGTATATCCTCACTGACAAGCGTGGGTGGATGGTAGCTTCCGCGAACAACCAGAAGATTTCTATGGTATAGATAGTCTCTTGCCAGAATAACATCTCCATTTTCTTGAAAAAGAACAGCATTTGTCATTCCATTTTTAACAAGTAGAAAATTCATGAGACGGTTATCAACATCTTCAAAATGTGGCCCCTCAAAACGGATATAGTCGATCTCCAATCTCTGGCGATGAATTCCTTCTACTAATTGCTGAGGAAAGGTATCCAAATCATCATGGTAAAATAATGCATAAAGAAGATTTACTCCCAGAACGCCCACAACCTCCTGCTGATCGACTCCTTGACGATCAAGCATTTTTAAGTGAATGGTCACCTGATTATAAGGTCCTCCCGGTTTTTTTTGAAAACGTACTCCCATCCAACCATGGCCTGCAAAATCATCCGCAAAATTTGTCGTTGTAAGAGTATTGGCAAGAGAAAAGAAACATGTTGAGCTTCCGCGCTGTATTTCAAGTCTTTCAATGAGAATATTATACTCATGCTCAAGCATTTTATTGAGCCTTGATTCACAAACATATCGCCCATTTCCTTCTTTGCCGTAAATTTCATCAGAGAATTTCATATCATAAGCAGACATCGCTTTGGCGACAGTTCGAGAAGCAGCTCCTGCTCTAAAAAAATGTCTCGTCACTTCTTGGCCCGCACCAATTTCGGCAAAAGATCCATAGTAAAGTGAATCCAAATTAATTTTATGTGCTTTATCTTTTACTGACTCAAAATTATCTACATGCATTTTTAATTATCCATCATATGTTTTTTAATATTACTCATAATTTCCAAGGTATTGATTGAGAGTTTTTCAAAATCAACTTTCTCAAAATATTTTTTAAATATTTTTTTTCTAGGGACATCTAATTTATTGTATTCATCAAAGCCTCGCGCAATACGCGATGCAATCTGAGGATTATAATGATCAAGCGATTCAACTAAATTTATGATCTTTTCATACCCTTTCCCATCAAGGCGATGATACTGCGCAGAGTTTTTCATAAAAGTACCCCATAACGCTCGTACCTTATTAGGTTCAAACTTATTGTAAACTTCATTTAATTCTAAAGCCGAAAGTTCTTCGACACTGCTATCCCCTTGGCAAGTTTTCGCCTGAATTGTAAGCCATTTATTCATAACCAAATTGTCATGTTTCCATTTATTGTAAAAATGACTTAGTAGTTCGCGATAGCTTGAATGTTGATAGGTGCATGCTACGGTGAGAGCACTCTCAACATCTGTCATTAAAGAACTCTCATAATATTGTTTAGAAACAATATCTTCATATCCTTGAACTGCTCCCAAATAAAATAAGATTTGATTTTTAAGTGCTCTCTTAAAAACACTCTGACTGTCAAAACTATTTGCTTTATGGCTATTTATTTTATGATAAACCTCATGAAGGAGTGAGTGCAAATGATGAGTTACTTCTGCGATGAGCCGATTCCTATTCTCGTGTACGAGATCTAACTCATAATGTAATAAATCGGAATTAATATCGTGATCAGATGGAATATCCATGATCTCAGCAGCTAATCCGTAATTTAATTCTGATCTCGTTAATATTGAAGTTAAGACATCACAAATAAGATTTATCTTTTCCTGCGAATAATCTAATATTGCTCTTTCCCATAAAATCTGCATTGCCTGCCAAGTATTAAAAACATCTGTCTCTTTCATGGCAATAGCGGCAAGATCACTGTCTCTATAATTGTAATCGACATGAATAGGTGCGGCAAAATTTCGATTAAAAGAAATTAGCGGAAATTTTTCAACATTCTTAAATTCCAACTCCGCTTTAAAGTCTGTCATGAAATATTTTAAAGTTCCCTCTGCGCTTCGTGTTACCCCCTGAGGAAGAATAATTCGCTCCAAATCAATATCAATAAAACTAAAATGAACTGGAATACCTTGAGATTTTAATGTGATCCCTTCATTAACGGATTGATCTAGTTTTTGTTCTAAGCTTAAGAGTAATTTGAAATCTTTTGAATATTTTGCGGCAATACAAAGAGTTGGGGTTCCCGCTTGGTGATACCATGTTTCCATTGCAGCAAGACTCATTCCACTTCCGATTTCCAAGGACTGAACAAAATTTTCCGTTGTAATAGCCATACCATCAAAGTGGGTAAAATAATGCTTCATTCCTTTATAATAGTTTTGTGCAGATATAGTATTAAACATCATACGAATAACTTCTGCTCCTTTGTCATAAACGGTTGCAGAGTAAAAATTATTTATGGCATGATACTTTTCTGGACGAATAGGATGTGCCAGTGAGCCTTGATCTTCTACAAATTGTCTTTGAATAAGTTGTTTCACATCTCGAATTCTTTGTAGTCCTTCGCTATGTTGATCCGAAGAAAACTGCTGATCTCTAAAAACAGTTAAACCTTCTTTTAAAGTCAATTGAAACCAATCCCTACATGTAACTCTATTGCCAGTCCAATTATGAAAATACTCATGGGCAATAATTGATTCAATATTAAGAAAATCATCGTCATTAGCCGTTGCTGGATCCGCTAAAACAC
>CAYQEW010000007.1:0-23128 GCA_964416605.1 uncultured Bacteriovoracaceae bacterium
TACCCCAAGAAGCAGCAGTGCCTCCGAAGAGATAGACGTGCTTAATTCCTAAAAGCTTTGCTTGCTCTCGAAGATATTTAAATTCGATAACTTTATCTTGATTACTTTTGACTTCTCTTTCAAAGGTCTCTAGATCAACCGCAAAGGCTGAGGAAAAGAGGAAGAGAAAAAAGAACAGAATTTTAAGCATTATAAGATTCTAGAGTATTTTTAAAAAGTAGAAAGAGAGAATGAAAAAGTTACACACTGCCTTTAATCATTTTTTGAATAGTGCTACTTCTCGCCTGCTATGAATAAGTTTTTCTTTTTTCTTTTTTTGCTAACAATGGGTTTAGTGTATGCGCACCCGAGCGACGAATTCCAGTTACTGAGAACCTTAGAGGATCATGCTGTTCTCGAGCAAATAAAAAGCGAACTGAATGTGCCGAATTTCTCTTTGCAGCAACTCACTCATTATTTACAAGACCCTCAGTACTGCACTGCCATTCCTGTCGAAGAAATAAATATTCTCAATCAGATTACATATAATAATTTTATTTATATCAAACACTCAAATCCTGAGCTTGCGAAGGCTCTTTTTCATGGGCAAATGAATGCTCTTCAGTATGAAACGCAGATGCGAGAAGATGTTATTCCTTATTTTAAAAAACACCTTGAGCAAAAATTATCTATTCTCAACTTTTCTAAGCAATCCATTTACGTGCGTGACAATATGGATGCAATCAGTCATACCTGGCAAAATCAGTTACTTAGTCAGTTTGCTTACCCACTAGATTTTAAGGCGATGAGAGATTTTGAAGCTATTTTAAAAAACCTTTCCCAAGGAAGTATGGGCGGAATTTTTATTCAAGCAAAAGATCTTGAAATTTTAAATAATCAAGAAGTGGCTCACGCTTTAAGCGAGGTTGCTTTAGAAATGGCTCGTGTGTTGGCTTATCATGCTTGGCCCGAACCACTTTATTTTGATGAGCTTCTCAAGCAAAAATTAGCGAAGTACAAAGTTGAAAACTATTTTGCAACGATTATGGGTCTTTATGCGCAAAGAGGCGCCTCGTGGGCAGACTCTGCTAAAAATGCACTTCTGCAAATAAATTCAGAAGATAAAAAAAGCGCTTTAGAGGTTTCCTTAGTAGCAATGGCTTATATTGCCACAGGTATAAGTGTTATGGATAAAATACAATGGCCCATTCACCACCAACTTTTTTCTTACCCACGAAAAATAACGGATCAAAAAATACTGATCGGAAAGCCTTATTATTTTTGGCTTGCTTATTATTTGATGGAGCAAATGACAGACAAAGATAAATCGACACTAAGAGCAGTGGCACTTTTACAGAAGATATATCAACTCAAAGCAGATTTTAATGGAAGAGATTCATCACGTTTACTAAAAGTGACTAACATAGATGATCCCTATGTTTTATTTATGACTTTGGATACAGTCAGTAGTCTTGTCGGAGCACAGTATGCACTCAATCAATCTTCTGTGTCGTGGGGAGATCTTTGGAATCAAATAAGAAAGAAATCAACACTTCCAAGCAAAACTAAAATACCTTCTTCTTGGAAAAAATATGAAATCAATAGAACATCGATTCTTGATTTTTATTTGTTAAACCGCGCTTTTGATGCCCTGATACCCACTTATTTTTTGTAAAAGGAACTGGCAAACTCAGCGCCCAAGCGGTGCTGTTCTTCGGTAAAATCCACAAATGCTAAATGGAGTTCGATTTCGCTTTTAGCTTTATAAAATCTTAAATCATCCCAAGCATCGGGTTTGTTTATTTTTTTAAATTCATTGCGAAGCACAGCATTCCACAAATAAAGCGCATCTGGGCTTAGATAGCGCTCGGTTTGGGTTTTTTTATAGGCATACCCCAAAGCTTCTGGGACTAGCGTTGCAAGATTAAGCACGCCCGCTTTTCCAACATTGTCTTCAAGTAATTCATGAGCCATCAGCATGCCTCCATAGATATGGTGATGGCCATAGCGAAAAGTAATATGGGTTTGATGGAGATCATTATAAAACTTAAGGGCATTTCTCACCTTCGCGACAATTTTATCACTGGGGGTGATACCGTTTAGGGCGCCAGGTAAGAAAAAAAGGCTTTTCGGATTTTGATCATCACCATAACTTGAGGGGGCGACTTGATTGAGAAGAATCAGCAGATAATCGTCACCGCGCAAACTATCACAGCAGACGTCGTGTCCATAAGCCGCCGCAACACTCAGAGCTATTTTAGGATCATTGTTACTTGCTGCAAGCAAAGTGGGCCACAGATTAATATTAAAGCGTTGATCAAAGGTTGGGGCTTTTTCTAAAAGTCCTCTATACTCTTGATTGAGTTTTCGCAGACGCAGAGAAAACCTCAGTGTTGCTAAAACAAGTGAGTGGTTAGCGGACATTTTTTGAGAATAATAATTAATGAGTCCTTGATTGCCATCATACTGGCATTTGGTTTTTGTTTTGTAACAATCGTCATCTGCAATACCACTGAGTAAAACTTTTTTCACGGTATCAATAGCTCCAGTGAGTGTTGCTTTCATGGCATCTGTGACAATGGGGAGTTTCGCGATTTTGTTTTTGATATCGTTAATAGTTTGATCAATATCCGTAAGAGCTTGAGTTGATTCTCCTCTCGAAGCAAAAGTAATAGGCTTAAATTTTTTATGGATAAAAGAATTTTTATTTTTTAGTTTATCGATGATGTCAGATTCGATTTGTTTAAATTCAGAAGAAATATTTATTTTTTTGATGAGTGCAATACATTTTTCACTATTCTCCTGAGCGTATTTTAAATTATTGTCGATAAGATATTCGACTAAATTAAGAGCCATCACATCTTCCCTAGCTTCTTCCACAATAATATTAAAAATATCCCAAAATAATTTTTCTTTTTCTATTTGATTAGGAGAGAGAGCCATTTTTTGATAGGAGGTTCCATCAATATTGTGAGCAGAGAGAAGAGCAATCTTTTGCCAAGGGAAATCTTCCATTTTTTGTTCAGCTAAAAGAGAAAAAGAAAAAAAGAAAAGAAAAAAATAATGCATAAAGCCGCCTCTTTTAAGAAACGCTAGCATATTTTTTGAAAAAACCAAATTTCCCTCTTGATTTTAAATATTTATTTCATTATAAATAGCTTTATCGTTTTAATGATAAAAATCGCGCTGGTTTAGCTCAGTTGGTAGAGCAACGGTTTTGTAAACCGTCGGTCGTAGGTTCGACTCCTATAACCAGCTCCATTTTTTTTCATGGCTTAGCCTTGTAAAGGCGTGGTTCCCGAGTGGCCAAAGGGAGCAGACTGTAAATCTGCCGGAGTACTCCTTCGATGGTTCGAATCCATCCCACGCCACCATTAAAATGGATAAATGTTCTTAGAAATTTTCTTTAGCGGGTGTAGCTCAGTTGGTAGAGCACCAGCCTTCCAAGCTGGGGGTCGAGAGTTCGAACCTCTTCGCCCGCTCCATTTTTCCATCAAAAACAAGAAGTCACTTCAAATCCAGCCGGGCTGCAGGTAGCAGAGGGAAGTCTATTGCATCTTATATCGCAGTGCTTGGCACTTTCTAGCCAGTTACTTTTTTTGACAAAACAATTAGAAGTTCCTCCACCGTAAAGAGTGGTGCAATTGTAGTTTTGGCAGGCAGTCTCATTAGTTAAAACATTGGTTGTCGTTTGTACTTGTCCAATTTCTAGAACCAGTGGGTATTCGCGCACAAATTTTTGTGCCCCCTGAAGAAAAGATCCTTGATATTCTAAGCTCACTTTGAGCTTTCCCATACCAACCGCATTTGAAGTGGAGAAATTATTTTCATCTAACTCTAATGAAATAGCGATGACTTTGATTTGAGAGGAGCCATAGTTTTGGTTGACAGCGATGAGTGAATGACTGGAGTCTTTTTCCAGTGAGGGCAGAGGGTTTGTACCAAAATTTTTGAGAGTAGTGTTGTGCATACTTAAAAGACAACTATTATTTTTAGAACGAAAAGAAAGAATTGTTCTGATTTCCAGATCAAGGCGATTCAGATCATTTTGCACTTGAGTTTGTTTGTATTGCTGAAGAAAGTGGAGAATCAGCATGGAAATAAATCCAGTAATAAGCGCGCCCACTGCGAGCGCGACGAGCATTTCGACAAGAGTAAAACCTTTCTCTTTCATTTTTAATAACTATTAGGAGCAGCAATGATTCTCGTTAAATTGCTAGCTGGAACAGCGGTATTATCAATAATATTATTCTGAACATAGGTTTTGGTGTAACTGCCAAGTATTGCCGAAAAATAAGCTGTTGGACGCATGCGAAGATAAAGAGCTTTACAGTTAGGAGCAGGAGTTGAAAGTTGATCAAAGTTATTATTATGGGTGGACATAAGACAGTTGTTGTTTACATAAGCAGTTCCAGGGCCAAGAGTAGCGTAATTGCTTGCAGTAGAGCATGGGAGTCGAGGAAATCTTGTTGGTGCAGGAGTTGAAGATTGTAGATATACAAGTCTTTGGCATTGAGCGTAATTATTGGCAGATGGAACACAGCAATCATTACTACCTGCTAAGCTTACGCCATTTTGAGTAAAATGATTAAGAGTAAGTTGGATAACTGGTTGAAGTGCTCCAGGCGATGATCCGGGACTGGGTGTCGGTGTCGGTGTGGTAGTGATGACTCCCGATGATCCTCCTCCAGGAGCAGGGGAAAAGGAGCCTCCGCCACCCATAAAAGAAGACGATGAAGGACCTCCTGCTGACGCAGAGGAAGAAAAGCCCCCGCCCAAGCCAGAGAAGGAACTTCCTCCACCCAATGTTGGACCACCTAATACAGGGCAATTGGGAACCCACTCAATATTAATACACTCACAACCCCACGTCGTACCACAAGCATCAATTTGTGAATCACAAAAAGGAATGCTAGCGACAGGCTGAGAGACCCACGTACAGCCAGTTCCAGGCGAAGTACTGGGAGGACTACAGTTGGTGGGCCCATGGCTTATCGGGCACATGGCGGCAAAAAGAGAAGAGGAAAAAAATAAAAAAATAATATATTTCATAATGATTTGATTATAGTTCACAAAAAAAAATTACCCAAATAGGAAAGCATTGCGCCTTTATATGGGGCGATAATGCCTAAAAACTGGCAATTATTTAGGGCATTGGTGGAATGACTCTCTTGAACTATACTCATGAGTATGATGAATACAGATGCTAAAGGTTTTTCTCTTATTCAGGTTCTTGTCGTGGTAGTGATTGTCGCGATCCTCGCGCTTTTTCTCACCCAAATGGCGAAGGAAAATCGCAACCTTCAAGACACTCAACTCGTGGAAACCGAGATTATGGGCTATATGGATCAAGTCTCAGCGCTTCTTTCGCGCAAAGAAACCTGTCAGGCAACCTTTAATATTCCGATTCCGATTTATCCAGTGGCAAACCTAACAGAGACAGGGACGCGTATCAGAAGTGTTTTTATTGTGAATGAAAATGGAGTGAATTCACCTCTTTTGATAGTAGGTAATGATTATGGAAAATCCAAAGTGAAAGTTGATAAAATAGAAATAAAATTATTGAAATCTAATTTAGCGTCTTCAGGAGCGGGTAAGGCTACGATGGAAATTACGTTTGTTAAACCACGTGGGCCATCAGAAACCAAACATTTTTATGGTGCTCAGACAGTTAAAAAATCCATCGATTTTGTGGGAGTTTTCACTAATGAAAAGTATTACTGGAGCCTTTTAGCTGGAGGCAGTTGTAATTCAAGTGATGCAGCTGTTCTAGCTCAGTGTGAAAGTGATTTCAATGCATCTGATCCAACAAAATTAAGATTAGAAGAAGTTACAGGTTTGGAAAATATTGGAGCTTCAATACCTCCTGGTGAAACATATGATTATTGTCTTCTTAAGTGTACTTCAACTGATCCAGATACCCCGCTTTTTATTCAACAGTGCGGTGGTTAAATTTTTTTGCCACTTTAAAGAATACTCATTATACTTCTTTCCACATTCTTAGAATGCTCACGTGGCTCAGTGGTAGAGCACTTCCTTGGTAAGGAAGAGGTCACGGGTTCGAGTCCCGTCGTGAGCTCCATTCTTATTTCGCCAATTTAAATTGCCACTTAGTGAGATCGTTTCAATAAAATTTCAATCAGTTAGAATTCTTTTTTAAGATAATCTTTATCTATGACGATAATAAGAATAGGAATTTCAAAGGATGTATCCATGATTAAAATATTATTACTATTAGGATTATTAGCTTTAACGAGTTGTGGAGATAATGCCTCTTTAAAAATTGGTTCTAAAACTGCGGCTACCAATGAGCTGCAAGCCGTGATCTCAAAGCCTAGTGAAGGTTTGGTTGCCTCGGATGCATGCGGACGCAAAGAGCTCGAAGAGCTTTATTGTGAGGCGGGTGAATCCTTAGTGTTGGTGCCTGAATCTTCACCTTCTCCCGTAGAAGCTTCACCTGATGCCTTATCGAGTAGTGCTTCAATTGTCGCGAAACGCTATACTTGTATCAAGGATAGTGTGGCTAAATCAGCTGTACAGGCTGCGCTCAGTGCCCAAGGTGATATTTCTGATCTAGTGTGTGAAAAACCAACCGTGGATGAATTACTTTGTGAGCCGGGACAATCTCTTATACTTTTAAGAAAATGTGGAACGGTGGTGCCAGAATTAAAAAAAGGTTCTGTGGTAGATCAAGCTCCTGCTGAGCCGACGGGTGCTATGTATAGATGTTTTGCGGATTCCAATGCACCGACACCTGCCCCTTAAAACTTTGCTGAATGAGTCAAAATTACATGGCTCATTCTTTTCTTTTTAAAATCCTGTTATGTTTTATGAATGAGGTTTTTTGTTTTATTTTTTAGCTTTCATCTTTATTCTCAAATAACTTATATTAATAACGCCCCAGACTTGCGCAAGGCTTTGTTGACAGGGGCAAGCGTTATTCAGCTTGAGGAAAAAGCACAAATTGATTTAAGCGATGAAGAAAAATTGACGGTCAGTAAACCTCTTACTCTTTTGGGTAATAACGCTCACTTGGTGACACACGGAAAACAAAAAATCTTGTTTGAGATCAATGCTCATAACGTATCCATACAAAATATTATTTTAGAGGGCGATGAAAAAGATACGAAGAAATTATTCATTGATAGATATAATGAACGTCATCAAACGACAAAAGGGGCGTATCAGTACCCTTTAACCATGGGCATTGTGGTGAATGGAAATAATTTCGTGCTTAAAAATTCACAGATTCAAGGTTTTTCTCATGCGGCGGTAGCCATTAATAATAATTCATTTAACGCTCACATCATAAATAACGATATTCATCACAACCAGAGACAGGGATTTGGATACGGGGTAGTGCTTATAGGCAAGTCTTCTGCAGATATTGTGCGCAATCGTTTTGACTACAATCGTCATTCCGTCGCAGGTACAGGGCATGCAGGGCAAAGCTATCGCGCCTTTCAAAACACTTTTGGTGAGCATCATCTCGATTCTACTCTCGATATGCACGGAGGGGTGGATCGCAAGGATGGAACGAATATTGCGGGAAGTTCTATTGTCATTGAAAATAACACTATTCTATGTTCGCAAACGCCCGCTTTTGTCTTTCGAGGGCTTCCGCAAGGTTCTTTTATTTTTAAAAAAAATAAATTAAAGCACTCTTCGCTTTTTAAAGCCTTGACGGTAACAAACAAGAATTTGGCAAAGCCCATAGTGGATTATATGCTGTTTAAGTCGTTAACAGGCACGAACATCTTTTTTAAACAGTTTGATGTACGCGAGAATTCCTTGTTGTAACCCTGTATATTTTGCTTTTTCTAACTTTTTCCTCTTGTCAAGAATTAAAGCCTAGGCCATACTCATGGGCAATTACACTGTTTTAAAATTGCTTATTTAAAAAACGCAATAAACTTTTAAGGAGAAATTATGGCTAAGGAAAAATTCGACCGCTCAAAACCACACGTAAACATTGGTACAATCGGTCACGTCGATCACGGTAAAACAACTCTAACAGCAGCGATTACAATTACTATGGCTGCGGCATACGGCGGAACAGCAAAAGCTTTTGCTGATATTGACAATGCTCCAGAAGAAAAAGCGAGAGGGATTACAATCAATACTTCTCACGTTGAGTATCAATCAGCTGCTCGTCACTACGCTCACGTAGATTGTCCAGGTCACGCTGACTACGTAAAAAACATGATCACTGGTGCGGCTCAGATGGATGGAGCAATTCTAGTTGTTTCAGCTGCTGACGGTCCGATGCCACAAACAAGAGAGCATATCCTTCTTGCTCGTCAAGTAGGTGTTCCAGCAATCGTTGTTTTCTTGAATAAAGTTGACATGGTTGATGATGCAGAACTTCTTGAACTAGTTGAAATGGAAGTAAGAGAACTTTTAAGTTACTACAGCTTCCCTGGAGATGAGATTCCTATAGTTGGTGGATCAGCTCTAGCAGCAGTTGAAGGAAGAAATGAAGAAATTGGAAAAAATAAAATTCTTGAGCTTATGACAAGAGTTGATGAGTATATCCCAACTCCAGAAAGAGAAGTTGATAAGCCATTCCTTATGCCAGTAGAAGACGTTTTCTCAATCTCAGGACGTGGAACAGTTGTTACAGGTCGTATTGAAAGAGGAATCGTAAAAGTTGGAGAAGAAATCGAAATCATCGGTATTCGTGACGCTCAAAAAACAGTAGTAACTGGTGTTGAGATGTTTAGAAAACTTCTAGATGAAGGTAGAGCTGGTGATAACGTTGGTCTTCTTCTTCGTGGTCTTAAGAGAGAAGATATCGAGCGCGGTCAGTGTCTTATTAAACCAGGAACTGTTAAGCCTCACACTAAATTTACTTGCGAAGTTTACGTTCTTTCTAAAGAAGAAGGTGGACGTCATACTCCAATCTTTAAAGGTTACCGTCCTCAGTTCTATTTCAGAACAACAGACGTGACTGGTGCGATCACTCTTAAAGCTGGTCAAGAAATGATTATGCCAGGTGATAACACTAGCTTTGAAGCTGAATTGATCTGCCCAGTAGCGATGGAAAAAGGTCTTCGTTTCGCAATTCGCGAAGGTGGACGTACTATCGGTGCAGGAACAGTTGCTGAAATTCTAGCTTAATTTTTTAGCTTAATTTTTTGTATGAAAGCCGAGCTTATGCTCGGCTTTTTTTTCGGGTGTATAGCTCCAATGGTAGAGCAATTGATTCCAAATCAATGTGTTGGGGGTTCGAGTCCCTCTGCACCCGCCAGTTATCTCAATTCCGGAAACAAAGTCCCCATATTCCATATCGTTGAAAAATTAAAAGTTGTGAAAGAACTTGGTAGAATCATTTGCGCACTGGTCAGCCCAGTACAATAAGGGCCTGAGTTGATAGTTGTTGTGGTGCGATCATAAAAACAATTACTCACCGTGACAGCTGATCTTCCTAAAGCCCCACCAATATTGACTCCTGTGGCTGTCACTCGTCCTGCAGCATGAACTCGGTTAACACTGCCTACCCATGCATAGCCAACAAGTCCACCCACGCTACTGATACCTGTGACGGAGCCAGTAGCATAGGAATCGGTGATACTTCCCACGAGTTGCCCAACGAGCCCACCTGCTCCAGCATTTCCGCTAAAATTTGTTTTGAGCACATTGGCACGAGAATAACTTCGTGTGATTGTCGCGTTATTGGCAACGACTCCCACGAGTCCTCCAGCATTCCCAGCACCGGTAATCACTTCAATGTTTCCACTGCTCCAAGAATCCTCAATGGAAGATTGAAGTTTGAGAATTCCAGCAATACCACCAGCACCACTTGAAGAACCTCCAAGGGCGATAACATTTCCCGTGTTATGAGATTTTTTTATATAATTATGATCAGTCGCTAGAGCCGTTGAGAGTCTTCCGACAAGCCCTCCAGCATTCGCGGCTGAGTTTCCATACACATTCATTTGGCCATTAATTTGTTGCACCGTAGAGTTTCCTCCTTGAACGTTGCCAACCAGTCCTCCGCAATTGCCAATGGCAGAAGAATTATTGCAATAAATATTTCCTGAAATAAAAATACTTTCCATGAGCGAGTTGATCATTTGACCGGCTACTCCACCCAGCCCATTACCGGAATTGGTTTGAGAGCCATCTTTGATTAAAGTGTTGATAAATATAAAATTTCTTATTTCGGCATTTACGGCGTTGGAGATAAAACCAATAGGATTTGCGGTTGCCCCAGCAGTGTATTTAAAATTTTTAATAATAAGATTATTGCCTTCAAAGATAGCAGAAAAATTAACGGTATCAAGACTAAAGGGCGAGTGACCCAGTAGATAATAGTCCGCCATATCTAGTGATTTGCCCATTATAAGATTGATAGCCATTGGACTCGATAATGTTTTCATATAATCTGCGATATCTTGAAGGTCTTGTTCATCGCAAATAACGCTAAAGATTGCCGAAGGATAGTTTGTAGACATCGGTTTGTAGCGATAGTTGAGGCCCGGAATAACAGTCTCACTGAATACTTTGACGTTATCAATGGCAAGATTTCCTTGGCAAATTTTTTCTGGCTCAGTCAATGTGCCTGCAGAGATTGTGCCACAAGAATTTGTTACACTCGAAACACTTAAGCTCGGTATAGAAATTCTCAGACAGTAGTGAGCCGTATAATTTTTGTCATTATCAAATCCCGTATCAATATGAGTGATGATAGGAGTTTCACCTAAGCCACTAATGGAGTATTGCGAGCAAAGACTAGAAGATGTGAGAGTGTAGCCAGGAAGAGAGGTTCCCAGAAGAGTTGGGTCTGTTGCGCAGGTAATATTTTTGCCAAAAGTATCTACAAAATCAAAAGTCCACTCATAGGCGACATCATTAGGATTATAGGTTTGAGAGGTCGGTAAGATCACTGAATCCACGGTTCCCGTGAGGTTCACATTACTTCCACTAAGCGAAGCAACAGCCTTAGGCACAATTTTAGCGACGATAGAATCTATGGAAGAACATGAGTTGGCCAAACTTGTGATCCCTACTCCAGGAATTTTAATTCTTAAACAATAGTTTGTTGTAAATTTTCCTTGAATAAAATTAGTATCAGGAGAGATGATGGGATTTTGTGCAAGCCCACTAATACTATAGTGTGCGCAATCAGGCACAGAGGTTGTGTAAGTTGAGACAGTTGAGTTCAAAAGATTAAAAGCCGTCACGCACGTTGCGTGAGTTCCCGAAGGGTCCACAAAATCAAAAGTCCACTCATAGGCGACATCATTAGGATTATAGGTTTGAGAGGTCGGTAAGATCACTGAATCCACGGTTCCCGTGAGGTTCACATTACTTCCACTAAGCGAAGCAACAGCCTTAGGCACAATTTTAGCGACGATAGAATCTATGGAAGAACATGAGTTGGCCAAACTTGTGATCCCTACTCCAGGAATTTTAATTCTTAAACAATAGTTTGTTGTAAATTTTCCTTGAATAAAATTAGTATCAGGAGAGATGATGGGATTTTGTGCAAGCCCACTAATACTATAGTGTGCGCAATCAGGCACAGAGGTTGTGTAAGTTGAGACAGTTGAGTTCAAAAGATTAAAAGCTGTCACGCACGTTGCGTGAGTTCCCGAAGGGTCGACAAAATCAAAGGTCCATTCGTAGGCGACATCATTAGGATTGTAGGAATCAGAGGAGCTAGGATCACGATAAGAGATGTCAGCATCAAACATAATATTGCTTCTCTCTAAGTTTGATTTTATTTGTGCTGCGTAGGTACCAAAAGAAGTGGGAGTTACTATTTCTGGGCTATGAGTTTCTTTTACCTGCATTCCACAACCAGTGGTAAATAAAACAATAAACAATAGAATATATTTTTGTAATTTCAACATTCTAGATTCTTTATCGGAGATTTTGCTTAGTTTTGTTAATTATTTTTTAATTAGGCAAAAAATGCTTCGTGTAAAATGTATCTTCTTTTTTAAATGTCATTGAAAGAGTTTAGGTAAATGTTATGACTGGGTTGTGAAACTCATTTATTTTTTTCTTTTTTGGGCTCTCAGTGCTTATGGATCGCATCAAGATAATCTAGAAATATCTGCACAGGTCTCAGGTGAGTGTGCCCTTGATTTGGCTCAAGATTTTTTTGAAATTGATTTGGAAAATCAAGCTCCAAGTGTGGCGGTAGCTGTCGTCTCTGCCTCTAATTTTATTAACGGTTATAGCCTGCAATTTGATTTTCTTAATAATTTAAATTTAGTGAACAATAATCAACGAGTGGCACTGAGTCGTGTTTACTTTGATACTGTTCAAGTCACAGATCATCTCATACTTTCTAAAACCCATGCTCCCAATTTAGGAATTCCAGATTTAAGTTATTTGAAATTTCATTTTGCTTCACATCCTGAAGTCAAACTCCTTCAGGGAAAGTACTCAGAAATAGTGACGATCACTTGTTTAGCAAACTAGTGTAGGCGGGGGCTATTTGGTGCACATAGTGCGCAACATCAGAAATATCTTCAGGAGTAAGAGATTTAATTTTTGTTCTCATGGTGGAGGTATTCATGAGAGGGCGAGTAGAGCGTTTTTTGCCTTTTTGAATAAGGGTTAATTGATTTTGTATATAATCAGTAGGCAATCCTCCAATACGAGGTGCTCGCATGGGGTTTATTTTACTGGGATCCTTGGCAAGTCCCAGAGCGTCCATACCGTGGCATTTAGCGCAATTCACTTTTTCCCAAATGATTTTGCCGCGAGTGAGAGAATCTTGCGCCAAGACATTGATCGAAAAAAATAAAATAAGTAAGTAAATAATTCCCCCTCAAGCTATAAATTAAATATTTGTTTATAATAAATCGATACAAGTAAAAAGGATAGCAAATGAAATACATTTTATGGATAGCATTATTTTCTTCAGCAGTGGTAAAGGCAGTCGATATACAGTCTTATCGTTTTACAAATTCCCTTTCTTATCAAGGTCTAGAGAGCGCTTGGAACGATGATCCTGTGTCTCGCAAAGAGCTTAACTGGTTAGGAACGGCGGCTTATTCTTATTTTTATAAACCTTTAGTTCTTGAAGATAAGGCACGTACGAAGCAGTATGATGTTTTAGTAGATGATTCACGAGTGCTTCATTTAGGGCTTGGCTTTAGACTCTTTAAGGGGCTTTTTAGTGTGAGTACGGCTTATGTTTGGCAAGATCAAGTGAAAGACCCCAATCAAGTTTTACTAGGTGATAAAAATTCTTTGCAAGATTTAAATTTAAGATGGAAGTATACCCTCCTTGAAAATAAAAATAAAAATTTAGCTCTTGCGATCATGCCTCAACTGACGATTCCCACAGGGAATTCCGATTATTATTTATCGGATAGATCCGTGGGTTATGGAATAGATTTTGCTCTAGAAAAAAGATGGAGTTGGATTCATCTGACTGGAAACTTCGGTTATCACTATTCACCGCAAGCACAACTGCAAAATATGGACCGCGATAATCTTATGCTGACTGCTTTGGGAGCTTATATTCCTTTTGGTAAAACAAAAACGTGGGGAACAAGTTTAGAGTGGAGACGCAACTGGACTTTCCCTCTTAATTACGATTATCACCCAACAGAGATTCATCTCTCTTTACAAAAACAGTTTGCCCAGTCGATTACAGCTTTTGCATCCGTGGGGACAAGTGATCCAACGGATTTTAGAGATAACGTGAATGGCAATTCCTATCGTTTTGTGGCAGGGCTTAAATTTTATGGAACTAAAAAAGCGGCGATTCTTGCTGCGCCAATAGTGACTTTGCGAAAAGAAGAAAAGCCATGCAATGATTTTGCTGATGCCTTAGTGTATTTTGATTTTGATCAATCAACTATTAGACCAGATGCTCAGAAGGTTTTGGATGAAGCTCTGAAAAATTTTGATGCTTCTCAGATGTCTTCTATTCTTATTTCGGGCCATACGGACTTAAGAGGAAGTTTAGCTTATAACTTGGCTCTTTCTAAACGTAGATCAAACGCTGTTATCGCATATCTTAAGTCAAAAGGAATAACGCAGACTCCTTTCGTGAATGATTATTTTGGTGAGCTTGCGCCCATCATTAAAGACGCTAAAAACAAAGCAGATCATCAGCTCAATCGTCGAAGTGATGTGTTATTTATAAGAAGTAGTTGTGAATAAGTTATTTTGGGGAGCATTATTTTTTTTGTTAGCATGTTCTGATGGTCATCATTTGGACTACAACAATACAGTCATTCCTGTTTGTGTTGAAACCAGTCCTTTTGAAAGTTTATTGTTAAGCGTAGAAAATATTGTCGAGCAAACAGGTGTTCCGACACCTGTTCAGACAGTACTAGATTTTGATTTGCAACTGTCAGACAGTGCAGATAGTTATATCTTTGGAGGAGAAACTCCAGCTCACTTAACAAATATAAGTGGAGAAAGATTTCATTTTCGTAATCCAGGATTTGAAACAAGTTCTTCTTTAAAATTAATCAAGAAAAATCAATGTCAAAATATTTTTGAACAAAATATTTTCTTTGCAGGAGATTTAAATAATTTACCTGCGATTTTTCTAGCCTTGACAGCAAACTATTCTAAGACTTACACATCGAGTTTTATTCAAATCGACAGAGATATTGATTTGTTAGCGAGTCTAAACATAACCGCAGGGGATGTTGATTCATTTATCGTTTTAACTTGTATTGAAGTGTTTGATGAGCCAAGCGCAAATACTTGTGTCACAATGCCTGTACAAACAATAAGTTTACCTCTTGCCTTAAAAGGTAAGAAAGCTCGTCTTATTTATAAAGAAAGCGCAGGATCTTTAGAAGAAAATTCTGCTTATATTGATCTAATTCTTTAAATCGACATTGAAAAACGCCTCAAATATTTGTCATAAATGGATAAATATTTGAGGTTTTTAAGAAAAAAATCCCCACTCTCTTTATAATTTGAAGTCATGTTATCCTTAATGGATAAGAGGTAATGAATGATGATTTTCAAAAATAAAAATGGCTTTGGCTTGATGGAGATCGTTGTAGCACTCGGCATTATGGGCATTGCCTCCGTCGGCATGATGACCATGAATCGCAATCAGCAGAGAGCCGTGAAAGCGAGTGAGACGGTGGTGGAGACCACAGGCATTATGGCGCAAATCCTTTTGGCGACCGCCGATCCGGAAGCGTGCCGCGTGAGTTTTGCGAGTACTAAACCAGGCTATACACAAATTAATATGAATAGCTTACCTGTTAATGTCACGCAAATTGCCAGTTGTCCGCAAGGAGGGTGTGGAGGAACAGGAGATCCGGATGCGAATATACTTGTAAAAATTGGTCCAAGTGGAATTAACAATAAATTTGATAATGGTGCTTTAGAAATAACGAATTTACAAATTCGACAAAAAGCTGGTTCAAGTTATAAGCAAGAATTAGTTGTGACATTTAAACGAGATGAAAAACGAGTAGGGGGACCGACTCAATTTACTCGGACCATTGATCTTAATATTTTTGATCGTCCTAGTGATCCCAATGATCCATCAACCGTTGATGGATTAGCAGATGGTTGTAATACTGACCAAAATATGATGGTTGACACTGCTGTTATGAAAAGCTGTCAAGGTAATGGAGCCTTCTACAATTCAACAACCAAAGAGTGTTTTCATGTAATTGAGAACACGACTTGTCCTTCCGGGCAACTAGCTGTAACAGTTAAAGCAATTGCTTTGCCAACTGCAAAGTATGATGATCCTCTTAATAATACACAAGGAGATCGAAAGCTTAAAACGGAGTGTGTGCCAATACAAAACTTATTAGCTGCCCAGTGCTCAGCTACTGGCTCAGGAATAGGTTTTGTTTATAATGATTTGGGAACACTCAGATGTAAAACAGTACCTACCTGCTTATCCCCTAAAATATTACGCTACGATGGAACAAATTTTTCTTGCCAAGGTTTGTTCCCTGGAGGATGCCCTGCCAACCAAATCGGAATTATCAATGCGATTGGAGATGTGGAGTGTAAGCCAGCCACTTGTCCCATGGACTCAAATGGTTTGATACAATTTATGACGGGAATAAATTCTTCCACGGGAGCGACCTGTCAAACTCTTGTTAAAACCGCTAATGTGTCTTGTTCACCAGGGCAAAATAAAGTGCTAAGTGCCGAATCAAATGGCCAACTCAAAGTTGAGTGCTGTAGCCCTTCTTGCCCTAATTCATCTACGATATGTAAGGGCCAGTCTTACCCTGAACCCAATGGCTGCGGATCGTGCTCGGGAGGAACCAAAGAGCTTGATGTGGGCTGTCCTTCTTCAGCAGCACTTTGTGCCGATGGAACCTACCCTACTAATACGGCGGTGCCCGTGAAAAGTGATTGCGGAGTGCGCTGCCCAGGTCTAATCACTGCTCAGTGGGATATTAAAGATGTGGATTTTACGATTGAAAAAATTTGTAGTCTTGCCGCTAATCAAAACAGAACAGTTTCCAGAAACTGCTTGTGTCCAGGAATTCGAGGTTGTGCTGGATACCGCACAATCACTTGTACCACGGACACTTATTTTGCCGCGAGCAATGGCACTTATACGTTTGCTCGCGATGTCGCTGAAGGCTCTGTCAAAATCTCCGCCATTGGCGGAGGAGGTGGTGGAGCAGGGGGAGGAACCTCAGACAGTGGTTATGCAGGAAAAGCAGCCTGGCCCGTCATCGATCAAACAGTGCTTGGCATCAAAAAAGGCGATACCTGTTCTTTCACGATAGGAGCAGGAGGAGCTGGCGGTGGCAGTGGAGGGGGAGCCTGTGGTCGCGCCGGTGGTGGTCGCTGGGGTGGAAACACGGAAGTAAGATGCAATGGCTCACTTGTGGTGACAGGTTGGGCAGCCGCTGGAGGAGGAACTTGTCGCAATGGAGATGAAGATGGATACCCTAATCCAGGTTGCGGCCCCGCACCGTTTTATTCGCAAGGGGGACGCTATGCAGGTACCAGAAGTGCTTCGTCAAGTTGTGGTGGGCATAACAGCTATGGAGGAAGTGGGGCAGGTGGTCCCAATAAGGCTGGAGGAAGTTCTGGTGGAAACGGTCGCCAAGGAGCGATACAAATTAAATACTCTTATGGAACTTATGGGTATTAAAATTAACTATCAGAAGTGCATAAATAGTAGTTTTGATCACAAGGGACACATTGAGTGTGAATTAAGGGATTTCCTGACTGATTGATAAAATTACTTTTATTTTGGTTGCATTGCGATTGAGAAAATGGACCTCGAATATCAAGATGGCTCGAGTGTCGACAGAGATTAGCAAAAGTGCACTGATTCGTTGGATTTGTCACAATTACTCCATCACCACTAGTATCATCTGATGGATTAAAAACACTAGAGCATCCTGCAATAAGTGCTAATTGGTATTTATTTTGTCTATTTTTGATAATTTTATATTTTCCACTAGGGCAATAACTAACGGGTCTAGAATCATACTGATAGGCAGTGGATGAGCATTTGACCCTTACCTGACCATCCACTTTTTCAAATCCTATAATGGCGTGATTCGCGGGACAAGAAAGTGTTTGTGTGTTCTGAGTAAGCTGGCAGGCAGCGTCATGCATGCCGGTGGTTTGGCAAAAATCAGAAAGAGATTGATTTGTCGGTATCACCGGTGCAGTGTTATTGCTTGCGCAATCTACTTGATCTCCATTAACGGTAAAGAGCATCGGTATTAAGAGTTGTTGAGATAAGTCTTTTTGCAAAATGATATTTACCTTGAGCTCTTGATTCAAAAGACTTTGTCTATTGATAGAGACAAAGTAATACCCCGTACTCATTAAGAGTTGATTGATAGAGGGTTTAAGACTTGTTTGACGATTCTCAACGAAATCCCGAATGGTATCTTGGGTTATTAATTTAGAAATATTGAGTGAACACGATGGTGAATAGCGAATAAAATTTTCAAGAGATGCATTGGATTGAGCAAGCAGAGAGTTGGTTTTTATTTTTTGTGTAAGATCAGTTGAATTTTTAAAAGAGCCAATCAGAATGCCAGCACTGATTGCGAGGACGCTTCCAATAATTAAGAGTGTTAGTAATCCCAATCCAGATTCAGTGTTTTTTTGTTCTATCATTCATTCATTGTAAATCTATTTTAAGGCAATAGCCTACCATATAGTTTTTCATTCCCCTTCATAGCGAACACTGACTCAAATAATGGGCACTCAAATTGGTTAAAAACATGCACGCAGAGTTTTTAGTGACGCCGTGCCATAATTTTGTATACTATATTGAAAGAGGTAAAATGGATAAACGAGGATTCACACTTATAGAGCTACTTGTCACTATTGTGGGAATTTCCGTTGTGGGCCTATTTACTGCGGAGCTCTATAAAAATTTTTCTTCGAGTTCAAAAAGTTTAGAATCAAAAATTGAAGTGAATAATTTTATGAATATGGTTTCGAGTGCCATGCTCAATAAAGATGCCTGTAAGAACACTTTGCAAACTAAAGGAACTGGGGATTCGCTAGAAAAATTTTATTCAAGTGGGTCTGGAATAATCTACTCTCAATTACCTTTTGCTCTAAACATGAGCACTTCTCTTGTTTCTTCCAGTGTCAAAATAAATAGCCTGATTGCAGAGCTTGATTTTCAATTTAAAATAAAAGACACACCAGCTTTACTCAATAGAAAATTGCAAGTGGCTGTTAGTTTAGATGGAAGTAATAAAATTGCCGATTGTATTGCGGGCTCGGCAGTGCAAACCATTCCAAGCACTCCCTCTACTGCTCTTACTTCAGAAGAAATTTGCACTCAAATTGGGATGAGCTGGGTCAATAACCAATGTCAATTTCCTTTTCAATCAAATACTTGTCCAAGCAATCAATATGCCTCTCAGTTTAATTTTGTCTCAGGTCAGTATCAAGCCACTTGTGTCGCACTTGCCCCTGTCTTTACGCCTAATACTGTTTCACTTTCTTGTCCCGGTGGACAAGATCCGACTTCTCTCTATCTTGATGCTGAAGGAAAATTACAAGTTATTTGCCCGGGAACAACTTGCACATGCAATCCCGATTTAGCGTCTCAAACTTGCTTTGATAAAAAATATAACAATTCTTGTGGGCAAGCAGTTTGTGAGGGGATCAAGCAACCTGAAAAAATTTGGGAGAACAGTGCCGCAGCTATTCTATCTAGCTCATCAGATGTTTTACTGAATACCTGTGACTTTAGTGGAAGTTCAGGAACTTGCGCAGGAGATGGCTTTGCTTTTAAGCACCGTTTTCATTTTGCAGACATAAACTGTACAGGAAATGTAGATAATTATGAGAGCGATGGGCCCAATAGATACTATGTTAAAGATGTAAGTCAAAGTTGCACGAGTAATCAGTGCACTTGGAGAGGGGCGAGTTGTTCGAGCCTAGGAGCGAATTTTAAAGATCCAATTTTTGGCCTTCTTTTAGATGATACCTACGTGAACTACCCATCGCGACTGGAGTGTGAGAGCGCATTTTCCTCGACTCAAACTAATTGGCAATGTGTTCGAGCACAAGACCCTGGAACCTATAAACCATGTTGTCAGGAAAATCCCAATGATCCAGCAGACACTCGTTGTATGCATGAATCAGCAAAGCCTCGTTGTAGTGGAGGAGGTTTTCAATTAGTAGGTTTTTTTAAAGGGGACACTTCTCCTTATAATCGAGGAAGTTATACCCAGTGTACAATCCATTCTCAAAATGGATACAATGCATGGTGCTGTAGATAATATTTAGATAATTTTTCATTAAAGCATTTTTCGCTAGACAAATTCACAAAAATCTTGCATAAGAAGACTCATTTATTCAAAAAAGGTAGTTTATGACGGCATCTGTTGACCAAAGTGGTCAAAAATGGGTACAAATTGCGATTGCATTAGTAAGCGTTTTGCTTGGCTATATCTTTTATACATTCATCAATCAAATCAATGTGTGGTTCACGCTTGAGTCTTTTATTCCTAAATTCCATTTAGTCAGTCAGGCAGTATCTATTATAATTGCGGTGATTGCTTTTGTGGTGATTTATAAAAATGACAAAGCGATGAATTATTTATCTGATGTTTATTCAGAATGTCTCAAAATCGTTTTTCCGGACAAAGAAACAACCAATAAGCAGACCGTTATCGTGATGATTGGAGTGACAGTCATTGGTTTTATTTTGGGAATGTTTGATTGGTTAGGTGCAACGATTCTCAGTTTTTTAAAGTAAATAAGGATTGGTATAAGGCATGAGTAAGGCAAAAAAAGAAATAGTTGAAGTGGTTGAAGTTTCTCCTTTGTCTAAAGGCGATACTCCTGATTTTCATTGGTATGTGATTCATGCCTTAAGTGGTTATGAAAACCGCGTGAAGAAAACGCTCACTGAGCGCATTGTACGCCACAATATGACGGAATATTTTTCAGAAATTCTTATTCCTGAAGAAATGATTGTGAAAAATGTGAACGGCAAAAAAAGAAATGTGAAGAAGAAATTTTTCCCAGGTTATGTTTTGGTAAAAATGATTCTGAAAGAAAATACATGGCGCCTTGTGAATGACACAGATAAAGTGACCGGCTTTATCGGTGGAGAAAAAGGAAAGCCTGCTCCGATCTCGGATGAAGAAGCAGCGAAGATGCTTGGGCAAGTGAAAGATGGTTTCAAACCTTCTAAAAAGGCTCTAGATCTTGATGTAGGCGATTCAGTAAAAGTTCTTGAGGGCCCATTCTCTACGTTTGTCGGAGTTGTGGAAATGGTCAATGAGAAAGGAAAGATAAAAGTAAACGTGTCCATTTTTGGTAGACCAACACCAGTGGAATTAGATTATTCACAGGTAGAAAAAGTATAAAATAAATATTTATTTGGAGTTTTTATGGCTAAAAAAATTATTGGATTTATTAAATTACAAATTGAAGCAGGAAAAGCAAATCCTTCACCACCAATCGGCCCAGCTCTTGGTCAAAAAGGTGTAAACATAATGGAATTTTGTAAGGCGTTTAATGCGAAGACTCAGCCGCAAGCGGGAACTATTCTTCCAACGATCATTACTTGTTATTCAGATCGTTCTTTTACATTTATCACCAAGACTCCTCCAGCAACGTTCTTACTTAAGAAAGAACTTAACTTAAAATCTGGTTCAAAAAAAACCAGGTCACGAAGTAGCTGGACAAGTTTCTGAGTCGATCGTGACAAAAGTAGCTGAAGCGAAAAGAGAAGATTTAACAGCTGCAACAATTGGGGCTGCTAAAAAAACCATCGAAGGATCGGTAAGATCAGCTGGTTTAAAATTAGATTATAAATAAGTAAGTAAACTACGGGAGATGATTTTTATAATCATCGCTATTACCGCAAAGGAGAAAATATGGCTGCTAAAAAGTCAAAAAAATTCGTAGAAGCACAAAAAAAAGTTGATTCAACAAAAGTTTATGCCGTTTCTGAAGCGCTTAATCTCGCTAAAGAAGTCGCGTTTGCTAAGTTTGATGAAACCGTTGATCTGGCGTTTAGATTGGGTGTTGATCCAAGACACGCTGATCAAATGATCAGAGGAGCTCTTGCTCTTCCAGCAGGAACAGGAAAAACTATTCGCGTCGTGGTTATCTCTTCAGGTGAAAAACTGACAGAAGCAGAAAACGCTGGCGCTGATTTTGTGGGTGGCGATGATATCATTCAAAAAATCGCAGGTGGATGGCTTGATTTTGATCGAGTGATCGCAACTCCTGAAATGATGGGGAAAATCGGACGTGTCGCAAGAGTTCTAGGGCCTCGCGGACTTATGCCTAACCCAAAATTGGGAACAGTAACTCAAGATGTTGCGAAAGCAGTAGAAGAGCAAAAATCAGGTAAAGTAGAATATCGTACAGATAAAACAGGTATTATTCACGTTGCGATCGGTAAAAAATCTTTTACTCCTGAACAGCTTATGGATAACTTTAAAGCAATTACTCACGCGATTGTGAGAGCTAAACCAGCGTCTTCAAAAGGTACTTACTTAAAGTCTTTGACTGTGAGTACAACAATGGGACCTGGAATTAAAGTGGATGCTTACGAAGCTGCTAATTTACTGTAATAAACAAAAAACGTAGGGGTTGAAGAAAGCCGGTTCCTAGCAATAGGTATAAAGCCTGCCCAAATCCCCCTCCCAAATAATGGAGGATATTTATGATGACTAGAGGTGAAAAAGAAACCCTTGTCTCTGACCTCAACAAAGATTTGCTGAAAGCAAAAGCAATCTTCGTGACTAATCTTGTCGGCGTTGAATCAAACAAGGCTAACGAAATTAGAAAACAAGTTCGCGATGTGAATGGGAAAGTGATTATCACTAAGAACACACTTTTTAGACTTGCTTCCGTGGGAACCATGGGCGAAGAAATCTTGAAGCAACTTAAAGGCAACAATGCAATTGCTATTGCCTATGATGATGCTCCAAGTGTGGCGAAAGCTGTAAGTAAAGCGAGTGAAGGTTCTGAGATCGTGGTGATTAAAGGTGGTGTTTTTGAAAACATGACTCTTAGTCCAAACGATGTAAAGGCGTTAGCAAGCTTACCAAGTAAGCCAGAGATGTTAGGAATTGTACTCAACACTTTCAAAGCGCCATTATCGGCATTTGCAAATTGTTTACAAGGCTTAGCGAAAATGAAAGAGGAAAATGGGGATCAACCTATTTTACCTGTAAAACAAACCGTAACAGAATAATTAATTTATAAGGAGTTTTTATGTCTTTAACTAAAGAAAGTGTAATGGATTTTATCGCGAACATGAGTGTTCTTGACCTCAATAATTTCGCAAAAGAATTTAAAGAAAAATACAATATCGCAGATGTTGCGGTAGCTGTTGCAGCTGGTCCAGCTGCTGCTGTTGAAGAGCAAACTGAATTTACAGTAATGCTTGTTGATGGTGGAGCAACTAAAATCAACGTTATTAAAGAAGTAAGAGCTATCACTGGTTTAGGCTTAAAAGAAGCTAAGGAACTAGTTGAAGGTGCTCCAAAAATGGTGAAAGAAGGAATTGCAAAACCAGAAGCTGAAGAGCTTAAGAAAAAACTTGAAGCTGCTGGTGCAAAAGTAGAGCTTAAGTAATTAGATTTTTTTTTATGAAAAAGGGATACTCTTAGTTTTTTAAGAGTATCCCTTTTTGTGTTTTGTTTTTTTAAATTGATTATTTATAAATAACGCTAATAACGTAAGGGGTTTGCCCATGAGCAAAGTATTTACC
>CAYQEW010000008.1:0-22496 GCA_964416605.1 uncultured Bacteriovoracaceae bacterium
AAGAACTCGTGGCTCAAGCTATTCACAAACTCTCAGAGCGCAGTAAAAATGAAATTGTGTCTGTAAACTGTGGTGCAATCCCAGGCGAGCTTTTAGAAAGTGAACTCTTCGGCCACGTCAAAGGTGCTTTTACCGGAGCTCTTTCTGATCGCAAAGGTCGTTTTGAAATTGCTCAAGAAGGAACAATCTTTCTCGACGAGATTGGCGACATGCCTCCTCTTTTACAAGTAAAAATTTTACGAGTTCTTCAAGAAAAACAAATTGAAATGGTGGGAAGCTCCAAAAAAATGCCGATTGATGTGCGCATTATTGCAGCGACTCACCGAAACCTTGAAGAACAAATTAAGCAAAATAAATTTCGCGAAGATCTTTATTATAGACTCAATGTTATTCCTATTAAAATTCCAAGCCTTCATGAGAGAAAAGAAGATATTCCTCTTCTTATTTCTTATTTTCTTGGTAAATTTGTCAGCGCCAATGGCAGCAATAAAGTTAATTTTACAAGTGACGCGCTCGCTAAACTCTGCACTTATAATTGGCCTGGAAATGTGCGCGAACTAGAAAATGTTATTGAACGTCTTGTCATTCTGCGTGGAGGCTCTGAAATAACTGCTGAAGATCTGCCTTCTAAAATTTACAATCATTTTCCAGAGAACAATAAAACCGAAACCAGTCACTTTAATTTGCCTGAGAATGGAATTGATTTAAAACAATACCTGCACAATATCGAAGGCTCTCTTATTAAACAAGCTCTAGAGCGAACTAAGGGCAATAAGAATCAAGCGAGTAAACTTCTGGGCATGAATCGCACGACCCTCATTGAAAAAATTAAGAAATTTAATTTTGAAATTAAAGAAGAAGATGAGGGATATTCAGAGCTTTCTCATTAACAAATTCTATTAATGAGAAAGACTACTTTTTTTTAATTAAAAACTTCTGCTTTAAAATCTTCAAATAAAACATCTTCTAGAGACATTTCCTGTAAACGATTTCTCCCCCTAATAGTTTTTAATAAATTTTTTGTATTTTCATGAATCTTAGATTCTTTGATATACTCTTTTCCTGGAAAAAATAATGAATATACCTCAATGCCAAAGATCCCAATCATTATTTTACTGATTATTCCCAATTTTCCTTTTTCTAAATAATCATAAGCAAAAGGTGCCATTGCGACACAAATAGTCGCAATCATGAGTTGACCTGTTCCTTTTCTTGAATATGATTCCGCTATTTTAGATTCAAGAGACTCGATACTCGTTGGCACATGTTCCTTGATAAGGTCTGGTTTATCATCTCCCGCATTAAAATACTCAAATCTTATTATGTATTTACTTCCATGACCATATGGACTTGTTACGGTATCAGGTGTTGCCAAGATATAATCTTGATTCATTTTATTGATAATTTTAACGGATGTTTGATCTGGCTCTTGAGCCCAAATGCTACTACTCACAATCAACGCAATCAAAAAAAGATAAACACATTTCATATCTCATTCTCCTTTAAAATAAAAAATTACTTTTTTAAGAATACTTGAAGATTAAAAAATTTTGTACTTTAACCAGAGCTCAAAGAACTATTTACACTGCTGTCTACAGATTAGACAGATCGCCCTGCTCATCTATAAAGATTACTTTACTTCTGATAGTCATTATTTTTTTATGGTAAATATAAAGATATGAAAGCATATCTTTTATTCCTCTCTCTTGTGGGAACATTCTCACCTGTGTATGCGCAAGACTATACTGAACACTTGGATAATCCTTTTCATATCAAAATCAACAAAAACGAAAATGGCCCAATTGTTATCGGAGCTGGTACAGATGAAAAATACCAAGCGATTGATGATTATGGAAATCTATACAAATTAAGACTCAAAAATCCTGAACCTCTTTATGCAGAGATTGCTTCAAGTATGTTTATTGACGCATTAGGATTGCCCAATGCTCGAGTTTACCCTATTCTCGTTAAGAGAGGATTTAATTCTTTACCTCTCAGTGAAGAAGCGAAGCAGTACAATCCTCTCAGTCCCAAAGCTGGGCTCGCAGGTAAAAATCCTAGCTTTTTTTTCCCTGCCACAATTCAAGCATGGTTAGATTTAAAACCTTTTCAATACGCTACACTGACTGTAGCGCAACGCACAGAATTACTTGCTAATATCCTTATTGCTTATGTATTAGGCAATCATGATATACAACTCAGAGAAGATTCAAAAGGCAATATCGTTTTCGATGGCAATCATTTTTATTTATCCGATGCCACTCAAGCGTTTAAATTCTACAATGAAGACACCCATTTAGAAGAATCATTTCGCCACTTCATTGAAATTTTACCAGAAAATTTTTGGCAAAATATTAATAACGGCGATTTTATTTCTCATCTGAGTAAAGTTATCAATCGCATGGAACAATTAAATAAAGAAGATTTAGAAAAAATTTTTAATCCTTATTTTAAAAGTCAAAACTCATTTAATCATTTTAAGAACCTACCTTGGGTTAATTATCTTTCCCAACTTGAAAAACGCCTGCTCTCTCTAAGACCTTTTACTCAAGAGTTTCTACTCAAGAAAAAAATTGATTCTCGTTTAATAGATACCTTTTGGATTAAAGGAACTTCCTATCATAAACCTTTTATCAATTTACCGATTCTTGATATTAAAAATATTAGGTCAGCTCAAGATGCCCTATGGAATTATTATTTTAACGGTAATCCTCACGACAAAGTATTGGCCAATACGGAGTTTAAAAACTTTAACGTGAATCATGAAGATATTGATTCATATTTATCCCAAAAGAAAAAAATTATGACTCCGAGCAATCGATATATATCCCCGGATTCTCACCTAGGTTCTTTTGCCAATAATCACAATCTTCTTAGTTCATTATCACTTCAAAAAAATCTAAGGACATTGGTGGTTGTTCCTAATAATGATTTAGAAGCACAAACAATCTTTGAAATAAGTAAAAAATCTTCAGCTCATAGTCTTTTCGTTAATTACCCCCATGGAGGTAAACTCGATCATCCTCTGATGCTACAAATCGAATCTTACATTGCTCTCCATCCCGAAATAAACAAAATTCTGGTTGTGGAATTACCTAAAATGAACGATATGAATTTAGAGCAAACACTAATCACTCAGTACCCTCTCATTCGCTTCACCTTTGTCGATCATCATTCTTATCAGGGACTTGATCGCAGCAATAAACTCAGTAGTTTAGAACAAATCGCCTTTCATTTGGGCTATACCTTAAACCAAGATGAAAAAGCGATCGCCATTGCTGATCGCAGTTTTATCGGAGGTCTTATTGATTATGGTTTAAGCCAACAGGATGTTGTTGAAAAATATTTTAAAACCTCCCTTGCCAACATCGAGCTCGCAATACATTCTTTTGAAAATCATTTAAGTGTTTATGAGGCTCACGGCGAAATATTTGTGATCGTTGATAATTACGATATTGCAATCTCTGAGGCTGCCCAACTATTTTCTCTTAAATACTATCCGAAAAAAATTAACCTTCTCATTATAAAAGGTGATCGACTTCGTTTTTCAGGAAGCCCTTTCGTGATTCAAGAATTATCAAAAAAAATAGAAAATAAATATCATTCCCTTAAAAATCATTTTAAAGGAGGAGATCCCAGCTACAGTATGTATTGGGGACTCAATGCTGATGGCATCGTCACTCAAGAAGATTTTCATTCCTATATTGATTTTTTTAAACAAAAGCTTTCTTACGATTTGCCTCTAAAAAACAACAACCATATATCTACCAAATACACTCGTTACGATGATTATCTCGCTCAAAAAAATTTTCTTCCTTTGGGTTCAGCTCTTTTGACCTCCAGCGGTCACTTAGAGGAAAAGGGAATTCATGCCATTATTCATGCTGCAACGGGCAGTATGACATTAGAAAATCCTGCCTATTATCCATCTCTTCAGTCTATCGGATGGAGTGTTGAAAATGCTCTCAATTTAGCTATTGAGAATGGATATACATCCATCGCCGTACCTTTTGTTGGAGGGAAAATCTTTGCGGAAAAAATAAGTAGGCCTTTATCTGACATTGCCCAGATCATTGTGCAGTCCGCTCAAAAGTATCATGCAAGAATTGAGGTAAAAATTATCGCTTTTGGAGAAGATGACTATCACTTATTTAAAAAAATAGATGATAAAATAACCGTTCTCAATGGCAGTATTATTGATTTCAATTTACATAAATGCCCCGTGATTGTGAACCCTGCCAATATTGAAGTAGCTTGGGGAGGAGGACTTTCTCAAATTATTGGAGAAGCAACCAATCAACAAAACGAGATTAACCTCTGGGCCCAAAAATCAATTCAAGATTTTTATAAAAATCACTGTAACTCTCATTTTATAAAAGGTACTAGATAATTGAAAAAACTTTTTGTTTTTTGTATTTCGGTCTTCCTCTTTTCTTCAGCCTTGGCGGTTGATTTAAATAGCTTTGTGCAAGCAGTAAAAAAGAATCAGCAAAGAGTTGCAGAATTGACCTTACTGCAAAAAGAAGCGCAAAAACTAGGCATTAAGCACGTCTATCTCTTCGGTGGAACTGCAACCGCTTACGCTCGCTATGTTAAAGAACATCTAGATCAAATAGAAGGAGCACCCTATCAAAAAGAGCGCTTTGATTATGAGCATGAATCGATCTTCAGGTCTGAACAGGATATGGATATTGTCATTGACGGAAATGCTGAAGATGCTGCAAGACTGCAAGCGAGGATGCAAGAACTAGCTCCTCATTTTATCGGAGAATCAAACTCTAAAACCGTTTGGGAAGTGCGACTCTTAAAAGAAAAAAACGGAGATAAGGAATCTCTGTTTAGTTTTGATTTTCAAAATCAACATTCTGATTCTTACTCCACAGGACTTATTGACCTCATGGAGTGTGAGGGATTTGATTGTATCAAAGACGTCAGGGCTTTTGATCAAGAAGTTTCTCCTTTTTTAAAAGATGTCTTTCATAATGAGATTAGTTTTTATTACTCATCTAAGCATTTTCAAACCGCAAGGTATATGGGTGGACTGAATCCTGAGATTCTTTCTGTTATTCGTTATTACACTAAAGTCGTGCAGTATGATGCTAAAACAAAGTTAGAAGATAAAATAAAACTACAAAGTATTATTGATCATTTTGATAACTCTGTTGTGAGTAATTCTAAAACCTATGTCAAAACGTGGATTGAAAAGAATGCTAAAAAACTCATGGTGAATGCGGTGGATATGGAAGCGGCACAAGATATTATTACAAGCACCAAGCTCAAACAAAAACTCATCGCTCTTGGAGATAAAAATATTCCCTTTAGCACCGCTTGGTATTTAAATAAAAGCCCTCTTCCCACCAAACCTCTGGGCACGACGGGCAAAACAGCGCGCGAGATCTTTGGCAAGGAAGAGATCATTGTCACTCATGACACTAAATCTCTAGCAGCCTATGAGTCGCTGATGAAGGCAAAGCCTGGGTATGTGAATGCGTGGCAAACCAGAGTCGGTGTGCCAGGTGAATATCCCCATGGCAACGAGGAAGGGTTTTATGTGATGGAAGGAATGGTAGGGCATCGCCATACAGGTATTCCCGTTCATATGAAACTCAATCCCAATGCGCGCTATGGTGAGGACTTTGTGTTCGTAGGGCGTGATCGAGAGATTGTGATTAAGAACCGAGCGGCGCTGACTGTGATTCATGAGTCCCTTTCTGATTTATCTATAACTCAGCTTTTTCAATTAAGTTGGGGCGAAGAGAGCATCTTCAAAGACAATAAAGCGATGCAAAATCGTATTCAGAAGATGGTTAATGCAAGAACTTACAATACACAATATCAAGGACAAATCAATGAACTTACAAAATATATTGAGCAAATAATTAAAATTCCTTCACTGAATGTGAATCTTCTTAAGGTTTGGTTTAGCCTTGATCTATCAACTAAGTATTCAGATTTTTTAGAAACACTAATTCGGCAAGAAAACACTCATACTCATCAATTTATTGCTGGGGATATTTTAAGTCAGCCGCACTGGGCACAGCATCCAAGAGGTGCTGAGTTTGTCGAAAAACTTATTCAACAAGGAAAGGCTGATTATTACATTGCTTCGTATATTTTAAGTAAGCTGCAGTGGGCAAAGCATCCAAAGAGTGCGGAATGGCTAGAAACACTAATTCAAAAAAGAAAGACAGATCTAAATCAAAACATTGCCATGAGTATTTTAAGTGAACCTTATTGGGCACAACATCCAAGAGGTGCTGAGTTTGTCGAAATGCTTATAAAGCAAGGAGACGTTGATTCGGATATTGCTCGCTATATTTTAAATAAGTCTTATTGGCAACAACATCCACAAAGTGCAAAACTATTGGGAATGCTTATTGAACAAGGTAACGCTGGTGAGGCTATTGCTTGCAATGTTTTAAGTCAGCCTTATTGGGCACAACATCCAAGAGGTGCTGAGTTTGTCGAAAAACTTATTCAACAAAGAAATGCGAAGACGCATCTCGCTGAATCTGTTTTTGTTTGGCCCCACTGGATAGAACATCCAAAAAGCGCAGAACTATTAGAGATGTTTATTGGGCAAGGAGAAGCTGATTGGCAAATTGCAAAGAGTGTTTTTAACAGTAGTGGTTGGGCACAACATCCAAAAGGCACAGAACTACTCGCAATGCTGATTGCAAGAAGCAAGGTTGATGATATCCTTATTAAAGATGTTTTAAATGAACCCCATTGGCGAAATCATCTGATTATAGGTAAATTAAGAAGTAAAAATGATCTTGAAATATTTAGAATGAAAATGAAAATGAGTAATTTTTGCAATCAATTATTCAAGTAATCGAATTTGTTATTTTTCATAATTTTTTGCCCAAACAAATTTTCCAAATATTTTTCTTATCTGATTTAACTGTTTTCGCTCATGCCAAAAATATTTTGTGGCATTGCTTAAAATAACATGGCCCATTTGCGAAACAGGGTCAATCCAAATACTTGTTCCAGTAAAACCTAAATGACCGAAGGTACCTTTATGACAACCTTCTCCCGCCAAAGTATTTTCTGTATCTTGCACAAAATCCCACCCAGCTTCAAAACGATTTTGACTCGGTTTAACATTGGCGAAAAAACCCACTTCTTCTATTTGCAGCAAAGCCTGACAAAGCTCTTCAATCGAAGCAAAGAAACCTGCGTGAGTACAAAAAGATTTTAAATTGAGTGCATTGGGATCATGGACGGTAAAAGGAGTGTCAGTCCAAAAACGAATTTTACCTTTATAGAATTGATCTAGTTCATTTTTCAGGTTGAGATTTTTTTTCTCTAACTCAATCATTAAACGCAAAGAAGAAAGATCCGAATAAAGGGTTTGTGAAGAGTGCAAATCAAAACTCAGCAATAAATCGCGATAATTACTTTTACTGAGTAGGGCCCAGGAAGGAAGTCCAGCGCGGTGGTTAAGGAGATCAATCATCTTTTGATCAAATTTTTCAGGATACATTTGAAAAAGAATACCGTTGCTCAGTGGCTTCGTCAGAGAGGCTAGATCAAAATAAACTGGTTCACTTAAAGGCTTTATACTGGAAGATGTTTTTTCATAGACCAAGGATTCAAACTGCTTATTTTTAAAATCAATTCGCGCCAGCGCTAGCAAATCAAAAGGAGCCGTTATCAATTCCAGAAAAATACTTTTAGGTAAGTTTTGCATGAGTTTTATATTGAGCGCTATGAATTGCGATCATAGGCAATTGATAAGGATGACAACTAACATAATCAATACCAATATCTATTATATTATATAAAGATTTTTTATCCACTAAAGCCTCTCCACAAGCGCCAAATAACATTTTAGGATTTACTTTTTTAGCTTTTGCAATCGTCTCACTCATAAGATTGAGCATGTAAGGATCTACAATTTTTTCAAAAGGATTATGATTATAAATTGATTTAGCCTCATAAATCGTAAGAAAATTATCCGTATCATCTCTCGAAAGTCCCCAGAAAGATTGCGTCAAATCATTTAAACCAAAACAACAAAAATCAACTTCTTTCGCGATACTATCAATCACATAACAAGCTCTTGGAAGCTCTATCATCGCACCTATTTTATACGGTGTGACATAGCCATAACGCTCTGACACTTTTTGGGCAATGACCGCAATCAGATTTTTTAAATAAATGATCTCTTCAGCACTATTTACAAAAGGAATCAAAATTTCAGGATATACTTCTCCAAGCTCTTTACTAGCCTCAGTTGCCGCTGACAAATAAGAATCAACCTGTGCTTCATAAATTTCAGGAAACACAATCCCAATTCGACATCCTCTTTTTCCAAGCATTGGGTTATGCTCAAAAAATTGATTCCATTTTTGATTCCAAGTTTCATCATCCATTCGCATCTGAGTCATGAGTTCAATTTTATCTTTTTCTTTGCGTGGCATAAACTCATGGAAAGGAGCATCTAAAAGCCTCATGGTAATAGGTGCTTTATTCATTTGATGGAAAAAACCAATATAATCATTTTTTAAAAAACTGCATATTTCATCTAAGACAATTTTTCGTTGACTCGAATCCGTTGAGAAAATAAGTTTTCTAAATAAAAATAAACGCTCTTCCGTGTCAAACATATGTTCACTGCGACTTAGTCCTACTCCAGCAGTATGAAATTTTTGGGCAATCACAATATCATCTAAATGATCGGCATTGCTTTTAATTTTTATTGGCGAATATTTGGCACTCCAATGAAGAATCGTCGTTAGTTCTGTCATAGGCTCGATTGGTAAAAGAGAAATTCGAGTATTAAAAATTTCTCCTGTGAGTCCATCAATCGAAATATAATCTCCTTGTGAAAATGACTTATGATCAATACCCACCACACAAGGAATTCCTAAACTTCTTGCAATAACCGCCGCATGAGAAGTCATTCCTCCTCGAATCGCAATAATGCCATCGGCAAGTCTCATCGCCTCTAGATTTTCGAGATGAGAATCATCGACTACTAATATTGTTGAGTAGCCACTGCCTCGCATCTGTCTGATATTTTTTTCATCAAAACAAACAACTCCACTAGCTCCCCCTGGCGAAACGCCAACCCCTTTAAGAAAAGGATCTGGAGCGCTGCTTTTATCAAGAATGGGATGCACTATATCAAGAATGTTTTTAGTATTTATTTGAGATATAACCTCTTCTTGAGAGAGTATTCCCTCATTAAAAAGAATATTTAATAACTTTAATTCAGGTGTCACCTTTAAATTAACTTTTTCAACATCCGTCACAATAACGTCATTTTCCGTTTTAAAATAATGTACTTTAAACAAACTTTTTAAAAGTTGCTCTACTTTTTCGGTCTGTAAAAAGAGTTGTTTATTCTCTAGATTTTCTTCGTATGACTCTTCTTGTTTACGTTCTCTGGGACGAGTAAACAAAGAAAAGTTATTGTGAATATTAGAGCATAGTCCCCATTTTTCCTTTGTCATATTTTGAGGATGGCGCGTATAAATAAAACCAACCGTAGCATTGTTACTAAGAAGCATCTTTTGAATGACAATACTTCCTCTCAAATTATTTTTTAAATTAGTTTTAATGGTTGCAACAGCAAGTTTGAGTTGCTCTTCACAGTTTTCTGGAAACTCTTTTCCCACTTCTTCTCGCACCATTTCAATATAAGCGTGAGAAAGATCTTTGAGATCCTTTAAATTGAGTTGATGTAAATGAGAGAGATTGCGCTGCTCCATGAGATCGTCTAACAACGCATCAAAATAAGAAGGATTTACTTTAAATATAACTTGAGAATAATCTCTTAAAAATCTTAAATAGTTTTTATAAATTTCTAATTCATCAAATCCTTGAGAAATAAAATCATTAATACTCTTTGGAGATAAGCCCAAAGCAAGAATTCTTTCATTGAGGCCTAATGTATGGCCATCGCTAGAATAAATTAGGGAGGTATGCAGAGCAACCAATGGAAACTCTTTTTCAATTTGTGCAAAAAAACTATCTTTAACATCATGATTTAAATCTAAAATAAAACCTCTTGGAACATTCACTCCGTTTGTTCCAAGATGGTGATACTGCTCAGCCCAAGGTCCAATGTTTTTTGCATCACCTAAAATTGTTACCACGTTATTCTCCTAAAATTTTTCTGCAAAAAAAGTATTCAGAGAATCTAAATTTACTCTTTGTTGAGTCATTGTATCGCGATCTCTAATGGTCACCGCATTATCAGTCAACGTGTCAAAATCAATCGTGACACAGTAAGGTGTTCCAATTTCATCTTGTCTTCTATAGCGCTTTCCAATAGAACCCGAAGTATCGTACTCACAACGATATTTTTTCATTAGGTTTTCGTAGATCTTGCGAGACACACCTTCAATTTCTTCTTTTTTAGCAAGAGGCAAAATGGCTATTTTAATCGGCGCTAAATGATTAGCAAGTTTCAGCACAACTCGCTCTTCCTCAGTTCCTTCATTCTCAACGCGATAAGCATCACATAAAATAGCCAAAAGAGAGCGATCACAGCCAACCGAAGTCTCAATCACATAAGGGATATACTTTTTATTGTCCTCTTGTTGGTCAACGTAGTGTAAATTTTTTCCCGACAAATTTTGGTGTTGAGTCAAATCAAAATCTGTGCGCGAATGAATTCCCTCCATCTCGCCCCAGCCAATAGGAAAAAGATACTCAATATCAAAAGCGCGATCAGCATAGTGAGCGAGATCACCTTCGCCATGCTCGTGCCATCTCAAATGATCCGCGCGCAAACCATTGGCAATATGCCAATTCCAACGAATCTCTTGCCATTTTTCAAAAAATTCTTTTTGCGTTCCGGGCTTAATAAAATATTGCATCTCCATTTGTTCAAATTCACGAGTTCTGAAAATAAAATTTCCAGGTGTAATTTCATTGCGAAAAGCTTTTCCAATTTGGGCAATTCCAAAAGGAAGTTTTCTTCTCATAGTCGACTGAACGTTAAGGAAATTCACAAAAATTCCCTGTGCGGTCTCAGGTCGCAAATAAACCTTTGCACTGGTATCTTCGACTGCTCCCATTTGCGTAGAAAACATTAAATTAAAGGCTCTTGATTCGGTAAAAGAAGCTTTAGCTCCGCAATTTGGGCAAGGAGCTGTCACATCAATTTTATCTTCTCTAAAACGAGATTTACACTCTTTGCAATCAACTAAAGGATCCGTGAAGTTATCCACATGTCCGGAAGCTTTCCACGTAGAAGGATGCATCAAGATAGAGGCATCGATGCCATCTATATCTTCACGATAAGTCATCGCTTTCCACCAAGTGGCTTTGACATTATTTTTAAGCTCAACTCCAAGGGGCCCATAATCCCAACAAGAACCAAGGCCACCATATATTTCAGAACTTTGAAATATATAACCTCTTCTTTTACAAAGACTCACAATATCATTCATGTTTTCGATATTTTTTTCCATATTAACCCTTTTATTTTTTAGGTTAATATAACTTATTCCTCATGAAGAGCATAGAAAAGAAGCTCAATTTTTTGCTTTTGAGGCAAATTTTGTGTGCCCTCATCTGTAGATAAATCCTGCCCCCCAAAGGCTTTGACATCCACTTGCACGGGATTAATTCCTGCTTTGATAAAAGCACTCTTAAGGGCATGAGCCATGCGCAAGGCACTGTGTTCATTTTCTTTGGGGTCTTCTGACTCAAATAGATGGGTCTCTATGACAAAATAAAGGTGGGGGTAGTTTTGTAGTAAGTGGCTTGCTAATTTTCGTATTTGATAATGAGAGTCTGGACTTAGACTATCCGAATCAGGATCATAATGAATATCTTTTAATTCATATTTTTCATGTGTATCAATTTTGATTGCACTCATTTGTGAAGCAGCTATTTTTAGACTTTTATCTTGGGGGGCACTCGCTGGATCTAAAGGGATCAACTCATTCTGCAAAGGCTTTTCATCCTTCACCACGGGAGGCGAAGAATGATTAAAACAAAAATACCCTAAGGAGCAAAAGACGAAAGCCCCAAGGGAAATAAAAATAATTTTATTTTTGCTCAAAGACATCTAGTTTCTCACGAATAGCATCGACATCGTCTTGATTTGCATTGCGATTAAACACATCCTTAAATAATGTCATGAACTCTTGAGACTGAAGGCTAACTTCTATTTTATTTTCAGAAGAAATAAGACGATTCACAACCAACGAATAACTAATGGCATCTAAATTCTTTTCAATAGCCTGCTCTGCTAAAAGATCTTCAATTCTTTGAACATCTTGAACACTTGGGGTTCTCTTAAATTCAGCCTCAAAAATACTTTTAAACTGACTATCCGCAGTTGTTAGGTTTTCTTTACTCAGAACACTCACAACGTTTTTGTATTTTACTTCTTCCTGACCTTGATTATTAACCGCTTCTTCTTTGATAATATAAACCATTAAGCCGAACATAAATTTATTAAACATATCCCTAACTAAATTGATCGCGACTGATTTTTTAATTTCTTTATCTAAATCACTTCTAAGACCCATTTCTTCAAGTAGCTCACCTAATCTATTCACGTCTTCTTCTTTCGCACCATTGAGTAAAACTTCTTTGACCTTTGCATTGAGCACATCGAATTTAACGTAAGGGAGGCTAATAAATAAAGGACTGTGCGAGGTAAAGTAAGAGTAAAGAGAAATATAGTTAAAGGTATTTTGAAAAAAATAATCTGTATATTTTCGCAAGCGATCATCTGTTATCTTTGACTTGAGCGTTGAGTCTGTGAAAAAGTTAAACGATTTGAGACCATTTTTCATAAGCTGCTCTTCCATTACTTGCTTAACGTAAAGCCCCACCTTTTCATCGTTCCAAAAAACTTTTATTTTTGAAGTATAAGGATTTAAAAATGTCCATTCATCAATTTGATCTTTTACCTGAAAGAGATACATCGTTTTATAAAGCGACATCACGACTTCATCCTGAGATAAAATTTTTCCTTTAGTCTTACTCGAAATAAGAAAGCCAAGATAGGTTGTCCATTTTTTAATAAAACTTGCATCCTCTAAAAATTTGTGGGTATCTAGGGTTAAGTTTTTTTCTTTTTTAATTCGCTCAATAAGTCCCAGAGAAAAAGTAATCGTCGATTCATACTTAAGTTCTTCTTCGGGCATATCGCGAATTTTAGCAATTTCCTGAAGATTGATCTCCGTATTTTTTAAAGAGTTCGGAGCCAGAGGCTGCGTCAAAAGATAATTAATTTTGTTTTTAACAAACAAAAGACTGCATCGCAAAGGATTAGAAGCTGCGGATACATGTAAATTAATAAATAAAAATAACAATAAAAATATTTTATTCATAGAGACTCAATTGTAATTTAAATCATCTTTTTTTCACTCATTAGATAAAAAACCTGAATTATTTACATGCCTGTAAAAAAAATAATCATTTTAAATGAAATATCTCTTATATTCCTCCTAACAAAGGTTTATGTATGTCTAAATTTATCCTCGTGTGCATTCTTATTTTTTCTTTTTCGCTTCACGCTAATATTGAATCAATTGATGGAAACTCGAAGATTGAAACGATTCGCAATGATTCTTCTATGCAAATCACTCTGATACATGAAGGAAAGAAAATAGCGTCTAATACTTTAACCAATCAAGAATTCGAGCAATTCATGAATGAACTCAACGCGCTTGAAAAAGAAGCCTTGAAAAGCCCTCAGCAAAAGATGCAAACAACCATAGGCTATGGACTGCTGGGCACCTCCGTTCTTATTGCTTTTGCTAAATCAAATTCACTCTTTGCAAAGCTTTTTGTTGCCGCAATAACTGGTTTTTTCTCTCTTTCTCTCATTCTTATTCCCAACAAAACATTTGAAACAACCAAATTTCTTGCGACCAAGGGGATTAAAAATAATCTGACTGTTCAGGCATCTCAAGAAGAAATCAATGAAGTCTTTTTTCTGATTGAAGAATTCAAGCATGCTCAAAAATGAAAGCCATTTTTCTTGACCGCGATGGCACTATCATTGAAGACAAACACTACCTAAGTGATGCTGCCCATATCCATTACCTTGAGGGAGTCAAAGAGGCTCTCGCTCTTTTTGTTCAAAGTAACTTCGCCATTTTCATCGTGACAAATCAATCTGGAATTGGACGAGGGTTTTTTTCGCTTGAGGAAATGAGAGCAATACATGATGTCATAAAACATGATTATCCATGTATTCAAGACTTTGCCTATTGTCCCCACTCTCCCGAAGATAATTGTCGGTGTCGAAAACCAAGTCCTCAAATGATTCTTGATTTAATCGCAAAATATAATATTGATGCTTCTGAATCTTATATGATTGGAGACAAGGATATTGACGTTACTTGTGGCGAAAATGCCCATCTCAAAAAATCATATCTCATTGATGAAAAAAATAATCTACTTTATTTTGCAAAAATCATCACAGCAAATACATAAGAGTTTTCTTTAAATCTTTTTCACTGTGATAAGATAAATAATCTATTAATTTTCGAAGTTGCATTTGACTTAAACAAGGAAGACTCAAAAAGTCTTTCACAAAAGTTTCATAGGCTTTTTGAATAAAAAGGAGAAGCTCAAAATCGTCCTGATAACTCACTTCTTGAGAAATAAAGCCTCCATGCACGGGACTAAAATAAGTATGGCCCTGTTTTAAAGGTTGATGGGTTTGTGCACAGTGATGGGTGTTAATTTCTAATCCTTGATAATAAATGAATTTGACGAGATAAAGCCCCACTCTTTTGTAGTCAGCATTGGGCGAAGTTTCTATGGAATAAAGAATATTGCTTAATAATGAAAATAAACCTTGTTGCCCCTCTCCTAAATCATGTTCTTCAGGCAATAATACATCCATTGCTTGTAAATAACTGCAAAGCTCATTAAAAACTTCATAGCCCAAGCTTGGCACCTTGTAATACCACTTCACTCGCCATTCTGAGCTAGTAAGGGTGTTTTTCCCCTTCGTATTCTTTAACTCAAACTCAATATAATAACCTAACTGTAAAAGTGAGCCGGTTTGTTTTTTTCCGCCTCCGCTTCCACTATAGCAGTACAAAGAAATTTTTTGTCCTGCTGAGGTCAAAATTGTCACAATAAGATCTTTTTCTTTTTGCACTGTTTTGCGAATAATAATGCCGTCAATTGTCATAGTTTTAAATTTAAACATAATTAACCAACGAAGTAATCAAGATAAGATTTATAAATGTTTTTAAAATTAACTTTGCCTAAAATAAAAACCTTAAAGCCTTCTCCTCGCCTCCCTCCTCTGGCTACCATCTGAATGTAAAAACTGGGATTGGTTTCATCATACGTAAAATAAAGACGATCAAGACTCGGCAAATTCACGCCATGACTCAAAACCGTTGTGGCCACGATAATATCAGGGCTTGATTCCTTTAAGCGAGCGTAAAAACAAAAAGCCTCTCCGCCCACACATGTCCAAACATTTTTTTTATAATGCTTCGCAATTCTTTCCCAAAAATAAACCTCGTTTCTTTTTGAACAAAAAATAAGAATGCGATTTTGATGAGTGTTCTTAATGTCTTTGATTATTTTTTTATATAATAATTTCTTTAGAAAGTGAGGATAAACAATAGTCTCAGTGGGCTTATTTTTAATAATCATATTGCCATGATTTAAATAATAAATATTTTCAAAATTAAGAAATAACCCCTCTTTAATGAAAGAGAAATATTCCTTCTCAATAGTTGCCGAAAGCATCAGTAAACTGATTTCTTGAGCAACAATTCGCATAAAAACTTCTAGTAAATGAGGACGAAAATTGTAACCCCATTGAATAAAAAGATGGACTTCATCTAAAACAAATAAATACTGCTCTAGGTTTTCCTCAATTCGAATCCAGATTTTATCGAAAAGTCTTTCAGGAGTGCTTATTAATAATGCTTTTTTCTTCTTGAAAAATGCATCACTCGTTTCACAAAAAAAATCAGGAAGATCTTTTCTCACTCGATCTGAAAACTCTTCACAAATTGCTCTTAAAGGAGAGAGAAAAATAATTTTTTTCTTTGATACCGGAATCATCTCCAGCAAAAAGGAGGTTTTTCCAAATCCCGGTGGCGCCGTCCAAATAAGTGCGGTCGAAGGTATTTCAAAAAGTGTCGAAAGGCTCATAGGATGATTCCTTGCATTGTACTCTTTGATTGTTTTTTCTTATGTCGCGATTATTTATAACTAAGAGATATGGAAAAAACATAAAAAATAACTATGATAGTGGCATGTTATACCAAATGGAAAAACTCTTTGATGAACAAATTCGCCCAGCCCTAGCCTCCCATGGCGGCAGCATTGATATTGTTGATATTGATAACGGTATCCTCTATATAAAATTTAAAGGTGGTTGCCAAGGATGCTCCTCGGCGAGTGCGACTCTACGTGGTGGAGTGGAGAAACTCGTAAGAGAAAAATTTCCAGAAATACACGAAATTATAGATACCACGAGCCACAAAGACGGGCAAAGCCCGTATATGTAAAAAGGAAGTTCTTGTTATCAAGCAACTTCCTACCTACTTACGATTTATTTTATTTACAAGTTTTTTCTGCTAATTTTATTAAACTCAAATTTTCTTTTTGTATGCTAATTTGCTTTTCAATCTCATCAACACCTCCGTCCGCAATCACCATAGCTCTTATAATAATATCCTGTTGTTTTTGAATATTTTTTTCAATATCCTTATCTTTAAAAACTAAATTTTTTATTGAACCATACGATGCCATCAAAGATGGAGTACCAAAAAGACCAAATGTTCCTATTTGAAATAATCGGGCTGGGTCCGCTCCAGATACCCCACGATTCATTTTGTGTATCACATAAGCGGTGAAACTTCCCAATATTAAACCAATAGCGCCTTTAGCATATCCCCAAAGTTTATTGCTTGTTTTTTCTTTTTGTAAATCAACTAACTCTTGTCCGGCTTTCTCCATCGTCACTTTCACATTTTCTAATTTTTCAATTTCCAAAGAGGAAAGTTTTTCTTCTGCTAAAAGCTCCCTGCAACTCATCTCAGTATAATTTTGCGCACTCGCAAAGCCAGATAATAATATTGAAAAAGATAGAATAAGCGGTAAAAAAAACTTCATATAAACTCCTTTGTTTCTAAAAAAGGTAGCAGTTTCTTATTTTTTTTCAACGCATCGTGTAAAAATTACAACTCACTCTTTTATTTTACGACTAAGTCCTTGAAGTTCTTTTAACTTCTGTCCGATCTGAATCTCTAGCCCTCTGTTCACGGGCTTATACCAAGAAGGTTTAGACATATTTTCGGGAAAATAATTTTCACCTGCGGCGTATCCGTTTGGTTCATCGTGAGCATAACGATACTCTTTACCCATTCCCATTTCTTTCATCATTTTGGTAGGAGCATTGCGAAGATGATTGGGCACAGGTCTTGACCCATCGTTTTTCACAAAAGCCTTTGCCTCGTTATAGGCTTTGTAACCGGCATTGCTCTTGGGCGCGAGTGCCAAATAAATAACCGCTTGTGCCAGAGCCAGCTCTCCTTCGGGAGAGCCTAGTCTTTCAAAAGTGTTCGCGGCATCTTGAGCAATTTGAATGGCTCTTGGATCAGCAAGTCCAATATCTTCCCAACTCATTCGAATAATTCGCCTAGCTAAATACTTTCCATCAGCTCCACCATCCAGCATGCGGCAAAGCCAGTAGAGGGCGGCATCAGGACTTGATCCGCGCACGGATTTATGAAGTGCCGAAATCTGATCATAGAAATGATCTCCGTTCTTATCAAATCTCTTGGCATTCACACTGAGAACATTTTGTATCAAAGAAAGCGTTACAACCGAGGTCTGCATCTCCTGTGCCGCACTATAAATTTGATCCATCAGTCCTAAAAAACGTCTAGCATCTCCATCACTTAAATCAATCAAACTGCTCTTGGCTTCTTCTTCAAAAGAAAGAGATTGCTTAAAATGATTTTGAACTTTTATAAATAATTTTTCAAAATCTTTGCGCTCAAAAGATTGTAAAACATAAACCTGTGCTCTCGACAAAAGTGCCGAGTTGACTTCAAAGGAAGGATTTTCAGTAGTGGCGCCAATAAAAAAAACAAGACCTGATTCAACAAAGGGCAAAAGAGCATCTTGTTGAGCCTTATTAAAACGATGGATTTCATCGACAAAAAGAATACTTTTTTTTCCATTATTTAAATTTTGTTGCGCCATCTCCATGGCTGTGCGGATGTCCTTCACCCCTGCAAAAACAGCGCTGAGCGAAATAAAATCACAGTCAAAGGCATGGGCGGTCAGTCTTGCCAAAGTGGTTTTTCCCACTCCTGGAGGCCCCCACAAAATCATGGAATGAAGTTTTTTAGAATTAAACGCAATGCGAAGAGGTTTTCCCTCTCCGAGAAGATGCTCCTGCCCCACGACTTCCTCTAGCGTTTTCGGACGCAGAAGCTCTGCCAGAGGCGGAGTTGGTTTTTGATGAAATAAATCAAATTCCATAAGGCTTTACTCTTCAGTTTTTAAAACAGCGAGGAAGGCTTCCTGAGGGATTTCTACGTTGCCCACCATTTTCATTCTTTTCTTTCCGGCTTTTTGTTTTTCAAGTAGTTTTCTCTTTCTTGAAATATCTCCACCGTAGCACTTGGCAAGAACGTTTTTGCGAAGAGCCTTAACGGTCTCTCTCGCAATGATTTTTGCTCCTACCGCTGCCTGAATCGCAATATCAAACTGCTGACGATCAATAATTTTTTGTAATTTTCCAGTCAATTCACGCCCGCGATAAAAAGCACTATCTTTGTGACAAATCATCGAGAGAGCATCAACTTTATCGCCATTTAAAAGAATTTCTAATTTCACTAAATCTGAAATTTCATATTCTTTAAATTCGTAATCCATGCTCGCATAACCCTTCGTGATGCTTTTTAATTGATCGTAAAAATCAAAAACCATTTCGCTTAAAGGGAGACTATAAGTGACCTGCACACGCTCAGGGGTAAGATATTTTAAATCGAGTTGAATACCGCGACGCTCTTCACAGAGTTTTATAATTCGTCCCACGTACTCATTGGGAACGTGTATTGAGATTTCAACTTTGGGTTCTTTAATCCATTCTAAATCCCCCATCTCCGGAAGCTCTGAGGGATTATCGATGAGCATCTCTTCACCTTTTTTGGTGCGCACCATATAGCTACAAGACGGCGCCGTCGAAATAAGAGTCAGATTAAATTCTCGTTCTAGTCTTTCTTGGATAATATTCATATGCAAGAGACCTAAAAATCCACAACGGTATCCAAGTCCTAGGGCCATGGAATTTTCTGGTTCATAAGTAAACGAGGCATCGTTCAGAGCCAGCTTTTCTAAAGCCTCTTTGAGCTCTTCATACTCTTCCGAATCGACGGGAAAGACCCCACAAAAAACCATGGGCTTTACTTCTTGGTATCCTTTAAGGGAAGGAGTTTGTTTGAGCTTAGAAGAAACCACCGTATCGCCAATTTTAACATCGCGAATGTTTTTGATACCACAAATCAGGATTCCAACTTCGCCTGCGCCAATTGAATTTATTTTACTATAAAAAGGCTCAGACACCGCCATTTCCAGAATCTCGTATTCTTGATCCGAATGTTTTAAATAAATTTTATCGCGCACATTGACCAGCCCTTCAAAAACACGCACCAAAAGCATGACTCCGCGGTAAGGATCAAACCATGAATCAAAAATAAGTGCCTGCAACGGATTAGTTTCCTTGCCCCCTGGAGCAGGAAAAGTAGCCACGATTTTTTCGAGTAGCTCATCAATGCCAATCCCTGATTTGGCTGATACGAGAGGTGAGTTGGAAGTATCGAGTCCAATTATTTCCTCAATCTCGTTTTTCACTTTATCCACATCGGCATGAGGAAGATCAATTTTATTGATAACGGGAAGTATTTCTAAATTATTATTAATGGCCATATACACGTTCGCCAGCGTCTGCGCTTCAACTCCTTGAGAAGCATCGACAACAAGAAGAGCCCCTTCACAGGAGGCGAGAGATCTCGAAACTTCGTAACTAAAATCCACGTGCCCTGGAGTATCTATTAAATTAAGAAAATAAGTTTCTCCATTTTGCGCAATATAACGAAGGCGCACAGTTTGTGCCTTTATGGTAATCCCTCTTTCTTTTTCAATATCCATATTATCAAGAAATTGCGCGCGCATTTCTCTTTGAGTAATGGATTTCGTCATCTCAATAAGACGATCGGCGAGAGTTGATTTTCCGTGATCAATATGGGCGATAATAGAAAAATTGCGAATATTTTCTCTTTTCATGTAATCCTTGCTAAAGTCCTTGAATGTCTAGTAGTAACACCTTTTCATTTAAAATTCTATATTTAGATCGCTTTTTCCAAGGCGTGCATAAAGATAACGGCAATATCTATTTTATCCCTAAAACACTGCCTGGCGAAGAAGGTATCGCGGTTATCAAGAAACAAAAAAAAGGCGTTATCTTTGCGCAAATGCTTGAACTCACCGTCTCCTCACCCCAGAGGCAAAAACCTGCCTGTCCTCACTTTGAAGAATGCAATGGGTGCCACGCTCTTCATATGAATTATGAAGATGAAATCGAAACCAAAAAAACAACGCTAACTCGTGCTTTTCATTCCTGGTTTCAAGGTGAAATAAAAACCCTTACCGCAGATCGATCTTTTTATCGCAATCGAATTCAACTGCATTTTGATAGAGAACAAAAAAAATTAGGATTTAAAAACGAAGATAAGATCATGAACGCTCCCAACTGTTTACTTGGCAGTAAACAGATTACACAAAAACTCAAAGAGCTTTTTGACAATGACTCTTGGCTTAATTTAACGAAATCACCTCAGGGCGAAATAGAACTCTATGAAACCAGTAACCAAGTTTCCGTCTCCCTGAATCAAGGAAAAGCCCATCTCGGTTTTTCTCAAGTCAATCATGAACTCAACAATCAACTCAAAAGAACCCTAAACGCTCATTCTCTCTGGCAAAAAATCAAAGAAGAAAAAGGAGTCGTGGTCGATCTATTTGGAGGTTTTGGCAATTTAAGCTCGGACTTTGATCAAAACCATGTTTGGATTTACGATGTAAATGGCGATCTCACCCATCCTCATTTTATAAAAACCGATCTCTATAAAGCCCAACCTTGCTCTCCACAAAAAAAATGCGACCTTCTTATCGTCAATCCTCCGAGGGCTGGATTTAATAGGCTTAACGAGTGGGTGGCAAAATTAAACCCAACCTATATTGCCTATATGAGTTGTGATTTCATGACTCAAAAAAGAGACTTAACGCCCATTATCCCAAGCTATCAAATCCAAGAACTATGGCTCATCGATTTTTTCCCCATGAGCTACCATTTTGAATCGTTAGTTCTTTTACAACGCTGCGATATTTCGCTATAATAAGCTATGAAAAAAATTGTTTGGGCTCTTTTTTTAATTACTCTTTTGTCTTGTTCTAACAAAGTCAAAAATGAAAATTTAAATATGGGCAAAATGTATTTTGACCAAGGAACTCAACACCTCATGAACGGCAGTTATTCAGAGGCTCTGAAATATCTTTTACAATCTCAAAGCTATATTCCAGAAGATGATGAAATGCTCAATCATTTAGGGATGGCCTATTTTTTTAATGGCGATAATGAGCATGCAATTGAAACTATTTCCAAAGCAATCAAGATGAACCCTAAAAACTCCAATGCCAAAAATAACTTAGCTACCATTTTTATGAATCTTGGAAAAAGAGATCAGGCTAAACTTATTTATGACGATGTCACCAAAGACCTTACTTTTGATAATCTTCACCGCACTTATTATAATTTAGGACTTATTGCCTTAAAAGAAAATGATGCTATTGCGGCACTTCGTCTTTTCAATTCTTCCCTCTTAAAAGATCCTTCTTTTTGTTTATCTCATTTTGAAATAGCAAAACTGATCGCTGACTCCAAGAAGTCACTGGAACACTACTCTCAAGCAGCTCTCGGTGAATGTTTAGGAAACTTTGAAATTCAGCATGAATTTGCCAAAGCTCTTATCAAAAACAAAAGATATGATGAAGCAAAAATAAGAATAGATGAAATGAGAATGAAGTTTCCAACCGAAAATCTAAGCGATTTAGAAGGAAGCATGAAAAATGACTGAAAACAAAACTCTCGGAAATTATTTAAAAAATCTACGTGAAAGCAAAAATATAAGCATTGAAGAACTTGCCAGTAAATCCAAAATTCATCTTTCAACTCTCAAGAACTTAGAAAATGATTTTACCAGCTTAACCCAAAAACCTCTTACCTCTCACCTTGTTAATCTTGTTAAATGCTATACCAAATCAATGAACGAATCCCACGTCGAAGCTCTGCAATTTATCGAAAAAGACAATTACGACCTTCATGCTTTTACAATGAAAAAAATTCCTGGGAAATTTTCTTGGAGATACTTTATTCTTCCTCTCGCCCTTGTTTTGATCTTTGGAATACTCTATCTCTTGTCTGCCCTCAAATTTGAATCACCAAAAAAAATTATTCCCGTCGC
>CAYQEW010000009.1:0-21641 GCA_964416605.1 uncultured Bacteriovoracaceae bacterium
TTGACTGATCCATCGACAATTGCTCTGAGGGCAATCTCGCTTTTTTCTTGGCGACTGATTTGTTCAATATACTCAATTTGATTCCTGGGTGAAATAATTTCAGGGAGCGCATAGCTTTCACTCGAATGATTTGATTTTTTATCAATACCTGCTTTGTGAAAGAGATGACTGAGCTCACTGTCCCAAACTTCTTCAATTCGGATCAGTTGTTTTTGATCATTGAAAACGGGACGATGAACTGGACAGGTGGAAATCGGAGACTTGTTGGCAATAAAAAAAGTTTGCTCTTGGTTTGGGCAATACTCATTGGGAAGATGTCCTGACAGAGAACAAGTGGCCACTTTCTTGATATTTAAAGAAGCATAGTCTTTCCAACTGGGCCGACTAAAACTGGCATCTTTAAATTGTTCTATGATTTTAAAAAAAAGAGGAGCAGCAAGATCTCTGCCAATAAAAGCAGGATTTGGTTTTTGATTAAAGTTGCCAATCCAAACAGTAAGGACAAAGTCACCAACAACCCCAATTGTCCAAGCGTCGCGAAATCCAAAAGAGGTACCTGTTTTCCAGGCGACAGGAGTATAGTCTGCTAACCAATTTTGATTGATCGCAAGAGTTGGCTTGATATTTTGACTGAGCATATCAAGTGTCAGAAAGCTTGCTTCTTTACTTAAAAATCTCACTCTTTGATTATTTTTTTCTTTGGGAGCAAGAGTCATTTTCAGTGGTGCATACTCTCCGAAATTGGCAAGCATCGTGTAAAGTTCCGTGAGATAATAAGGGGAGGCTTCAGCGCCACCTAGAGCAAGACCTAATCCATAATATTCTTCTGGTTTATTAAAAAAGAGACCAGTTTGCTTAAGCCATTCATAAAAGTTGGGATTTTTTAATTCTTGAGAAAGTGTGATGGCGGGAATATTGCGACTTGTGATCAGAGCTTGAGTGGCAGAAAGAGGCCCTTGAAATTTTTGATCGAAATTTTCAGGATCAAACATACCGAAACTTTTGGGAACATCTTTTAAAAGAGAGTGAGGGTGTATAATTCCCTGATCCATAGCCAAGGCGTAAACAAAAGGCTTAAGAGTTGAACCAGGGGATCTTTTGACCATAATACCATTTATTTGACCAGATATTGATTGATCAAAATAGTTCGTGGAGCCTATATAGCTGATGACTTCGTGGGTTTTAAAATTGACGAGAAGAGCACAAGCATTTTGTACGCCTTTATTTTGCTGCGAACTCAAGTAAGCTGAGATCGTTTTTTGAATTTTGTTTTCGATTTGTTGATCAATGGATAAATGAATTTCAGAGTCCTTAGAGAGTGGAATTAAATAATCGATAAGGTGAGCTGATTTAAAAGGAAGACTTTTTGAATCTCCTAAATGCATCGGAGTTTCTAGTCCATCAAAAGTTTGAGCGGGCCATTTTTTACTTAAGCGATTTCTGGCGATGAGAAATTCTGTCGAGAGAGAAGTTTGTGAAGTGCGTAAATTGGGCTTTTGCGGAATAAGAGCAAGAGTGAGGCTTTCAGTGCGAGAGAGTTCACTTGGTTTTTTTTGGAAATAAATAAGGCTCGCGGCTTTGATCCCTTCTATGTTTTTTCCAAAGGGGGCAAGGGTGAGATAGGCTTCAAGGATTTCTTGCTTGGAATGAGTCAACTCCATAAAAAAAGCCTGCACAATTTGATTCAGTTTACCGAGTAATGTTTTTGTTTTGAGGCCTTTTTGAACTCGCACTAATTGCATTGTGATTGTTGAGCCTCCGGATTCTCTAAAAATAAAAGCACGCACGAGTGAGATAGGATTAAAACCAAGATGGTAGTAAAAATATTGATCTTCTTGCTTGAAAAGACATTCTTTATAAAACTCAGATAATTCACTTAATTTGACGGGAAGACGATATTTTTCATCTCCTGAAAGAGTCATGCGCAAGAGATGGCCATGGCGATCATAGTAAATTTTTGACAGACTCGTGCTGTGTAATATCGGCGTACTTACTCTTTGTATAATGATCAATACAAAGAGTAAGAGGCAAAGAAATAGAAGAATTTTATAAACAGATCTCATTACTTAATGATTATTTTTTTGACACTTCCTCGGTAGTACGTTTTGGAGTCATACATGTCTTGAGCAAAGAGCGAGTTCTCGGTGAATTCTCCTTGATGAGTTGCTTTAAGGAGATATTTATACTCGAGAAGCTGTCCTTTTTGCACCGAACCATAGAGTATCATTCTATCTTCTCTGGCATCTGTGAAATAAGGAATGAAGCTACTTAATTTACTCAGAGAGGTAAATTGTTCTGCTTTTTGCTCAGTGCTGTAGGCAAATCCTCCAGGAAAAAGATCAACGAGCGAGAAGCTGATAATATCTTTATCAAGAGCTTTTATTTTGAGACTGACAATAACATCTTGTCCTTTTTTTATTTGTGTCAAAGCTTTACCGTCAGTATTTAAAAATTGTCTTGAAACCTCAATTCCCTGAATTTTTTCTTTGGGAGGATTTGAGTAGGAATAACCTTTAGAGATAAGACTGTAAAAAAGAGGTGTTTGTCCCTGATAATTAAAATAAATTTGTTTGGCATTTTTGGTGGGTTGATAAGAGAGAATAGTCGGATCATTTGATTTTAAATTGCTGAGTAAAATATTTTTATTATCAACCGTCACATTGTTAATTTTGATACTCGATGGATGGACAGCTTTTTTCCATTCTTTTTTCATTAAATCAAATGCCCATAGAGTTTTACTGGCAGATGAAGTTGTGAATCCATTTTGAGAAATATTTTGGATGAGAGATTCAAAATTTTCTTTTTGCATAAGATGAGTTTGCAAATAAATGGGAAAATTTTCGGCTGCTATCGCGTAAAGAAGACTTAAATCTTCTAAGTTTTTAGAAAAATTATTGCCAAAGGCATTCATAATATTATGAGCTTTCTCAGTCTCATAAACAGCGGCATAAGCGGCTGCTAGGTAGAGAGCCGTCGTATCTTTTTGCCATGTTCCGTCAAATTTTTTATCTAGTACTTCTCGCAAATAAACAATGTCCATTGAAGGAACAATTTTAAGCCTAGTGAGAAGGTAAAGAGTTTGGGCAAACATTCTGATTGATTCCATACTTTGTACGGTTCTTCTCTCAGGGGCTTTCAAATACATAACACTTCTGTCCCAAAGATCCTGAGGAATTGAAAATCCTTTTTGCTTGGCCAAGATAAGATAATGGATAACATGTAGAGAAAGCTCAGGTGTTTGGGTTCCGGGAGAATTAGGATAGAGAAAAAAACCTCCGTCATCAGCCTGACGTTCTCTTAAAGAATTAATGGTGCTATTAAAACTATTTTGGTTTGTTTTTTGAAGCAAAAGTTTGGCAAAAGCCTTGCTGACTAATTGCTCAGTGCAGGAGTAAGGATAATCTTCTAAGAAAGACTCAAAGGCTGAATTAAGAATAAGCGGAGATGAAGCAACAAAAATTTGATTGGTTTGTAGTTCATTGTATCTTATCCATTTGAGAGGAAGGGATTCATTTTTTCTCAAAATACCAAAATGAGTTTGAGTGTCAAAAAGAGTTGCAGGGCGAATACTGAGACTCGATGTTATTTGAGCGCGATGTGATCCACTTTGCGCGGTAAAAACTAATTCCGGAGATCCTATTTTATTTAATGCGATCAAATCAAGCTTAATATTTTTTTCACTGAAAGCATCAATTTCAATATCTTGTTCATTGGTTCCAGCAATTTTAAAGTAGGGGTTTTCAAGAAGTTTGAAATGAACTTTATGTGATTTCTCTTTCGATTCAATTTGGTTAGAAATGGTGATTGTGGCTGTAAACTTATCTTGTGGGCTGATAAAGTTCGGCAAACTCGGAGAAAGGATGAAGTCACCTCGACTTGTCACTGTATTTTGTGTCGAGCCCAAGGCATTTAGGGAATTAGAGACCGCAAATATTTTAATACTGCCGTTAAAAGTTTCAGGAACTTTCCACGAATAGCTTTTCTCTTGAGGAGTTGCATCGATGACACCAGACCAAAAAACGACAGCAGGTTGCCCCTTGCGCTTAAAAGGGTTGAGATTGCGACCTAGAAGAGCATCAGAAGAATCTCCCCCTGGAGCGGCATTGCTCATAAGCTCTTTGAGGACGGAGTATTCAGGCATCACAAGGTCAAGGATTTGAGACGTTTCAACTTGGAGTGCTTTTTTTTGAAAAAAATAATTGAGAGGGTCTGGTTGTTGATAGCGAGCAACTTGTAAAATTCCTTCATCGACACCATAAAGAATAATCTTACTTGCTTTACTGGCTTGATATTTGATCTCAAGTGTTGAGCCAGGTTTTACTTTAGAGGGTGTTTTTAAGGTGAGATTATTTTTGAATTGATTCAAATCAATAGAGAACTCTTGAACACCATAGCTTAAAGGGTTTAAGTAAATTTCTTTTGAAGCGCTATCTCGCAAGAGCATAACATTTAAATAAGCATTGCCTTCGATACTCTTAGGAATTTTTATTCGCTGAGTTGAGTTTTGAGAAGATGTTTTTACCCATTTGGAAGCATATACTTTATCTCGCTCAATGCTGATTAAAGCATTTCCTTCAAAAGGTGCTCTCATCTCGAATTCTATTTCTTCTTCCGGACTGTAATCTTTTTTATTTAAAATCAGTGTGAGCTCATTTGATCTCTCGAGAGATCTGGTGCCATTCTTTTCACCAATAATAGTAAAGTCGACTCGTTGAATCTCCTCTTTATCTTGGTTGCGAAGAATATAAGCAAAATCACCTGCAAGATGAGTTGGCATTTCCATGCGCAGATGATCATTTAAGGTAAATGGTTCTTCTTTTAATTCTATTTCTTTTTTCACCGATTGATACTTATAGGATCCGTCGTATTGTTTCATGAGAGCAGAGATATATTTTTTTTGGATCAGCGAAAGAGTGTAATTATCTTTGGCAAGGATGTTACTTTTTTCAAGATCGTTATTTAATGCAATCCATTCTAAATAACGATGAGAGTCTTTATTGATAAAAGAAAAATCACCATCCGTTTTATAGCCAAACAAAAAAGGGGATTGACTGACATAGACTTGGTTGATTGCGCTGACACTTTTTCCTCCTTGATCATTTTCAAAGCCTTCCACTTCAAATCTTAATTTGAAAAAGCCGATATAAGAGCTTAGGTCTAGGCTGAAATGAGCTTTTCCTTGCGCATCCGTTAATTGGTCTTTTAGAGGTTCACTCAGAGGGCTTATTGTTTTTTTATTAGGATTGTTAAATTGAAAATCTTTGTATTTATCTATTTCAGGAATGGTAGAAGATAGGGTACTTGTTATTTTGATTAATCTGTTTTGTGCAGCACTGCCAAAGAGATTTGTGAGTTCAATATTGCCGTGAACCTTTTCTGTAGGAATCCATCCGATATTTTTATAAGGATCAATAGCTAATTTAATCTTCATTTGATCCGGAACGAACTCTTGAACTTGAATACTTGTCTGTCCGATAATTTGCTCTGCATCTTTTTGATTTTCGGGTAAGGATAACAGAATTTCGTAACTGCCCGTTAAAGTGGTTTGAGTTAATTCAAAAGAGATGTCTTTGAAGTCGTTATTATAAGCTTGTATCTTTTCTTGGAAAATAATTTTCCCTTGAGGATCAACGGCTTTTATTTGCAAAGGTATTTTCTGGGTGCTGATTTTATTTTTGGTTCGCAGAATGATCCCTAGATGAGCCTCTTCGCCTGGTCGATAAATACCTCGATCAGAAAAAAGCATCGCATTGATCTGATCGGAGCTAGAATTGTCGATAATTCCAGAGGTATTAAACCTTGAGTAATTAAGAAATCTCTCAAAAACTTTTCGAGGTAAATAGGAAATATCATCTTGAGATTTGACGACAAAGGCAATCGGTTCTTTTTCTCTTTTAAAGTCACTGAGATTCGGAAATTCTACTTGCCCAGAATCATCCGTTGTTTGAGTTAAAAGAGTTAGTCCATTGCGTCCAATGACATCAACTTGAGCTCCATGGATAGGCAGACCATTATGTATGTTTTGCACAAAAACATTATAATTTTCACTAAGATTTTTTTTGGCAATGATACCAATGTCAGTTGTTAGAATAAGTTTTTGAGTAGAGAGATCGGTTTCAAAATCTTCCAAGAGTTCTTCACTGAGAGGCACTGATTTAGCTACAACAAAAAAGAACCCTTTTTTATCTTTAATATAAGGACTGAGATCAAAAGAAAAGTAGTGAGTTGTTCCTTTTGATTCGTTGTGAATTATTTGAGTTGTTGTGAATTTTTCGGCGATCATATTTTTGTCGTAAATAAAAGAAGATGGATTCGCGAAGGAGTCGTTATTCTCCATAAGTTGAATCACGTGATTGATCTGTTCCGGAATAATTCGATAAATCTCAAAAAGAACTTTTTCGACATTGCGAGAAAGAAGTGGAATTTTTTTTTCAGAAGAAAGACTTAATAGAGAGCCTTTGGTCATAAACTGTAATTCTTTAGGATAGTCATAAGTATTTAAAAGAGAGCTAAAAGGATTCGCCAATTCAAAACCTCCTAGACCTTTGAATTGATTATTAATTTTGATGAGAAGAAAACGATTGGTTGGAGCATTAATTTGAAAGCTATGAAGTGTCGAATAAGGGGTTTCAGTTGGATTGGTTTTAAAATCAATTTTTTCCAGTTTGGCAGCAACCGCAGGAGTTACTTCAGATACAGAACTCCAATTGTAGTGATTAATTATTTTATCGGAGTCATTTGGCTTATGGTCCTCTGGAAGAAGATAAATCTCGAGAGAATGAGCCAAATCTTCTGATTTGACGGGTAGAGTGGAGTTTAAGATAAACACTTGCTCTGATTCAAATTGTTCATTGCGCGTATAGGAAATGATGGGTGAATCAATTTTAAGACCACTTTTGAGGCCTGGAATAGTGACTTGTCTCGTAAATTCTTCGGAACTTTCTTCTCCTTGGAGCAGAGGTTCAATTCCTTCAGCAAGAGAGATTGTTGCAATCTCGTTATTGTGAGCAATCTCAATTTGCTCTGACTCGATATAGGCTTCATTCTTAGTTTGATTAAAGGAGATAGACGTTTTTAATTCTTTATTGTTTTTGCTTAAAATGGCATTTTCCTCACTTTGAGTAAAAAGTTGAATATGCTTTTTAAAGCTTTCGACATTAAGAGCATAGTTTGAGCGAACCGTGGCTATTATTTTTTTTATTTCTGGACGGTTAGGGTGAATGTAAAATTCTGCCTTACTAAATTCAAAGCTTAGTTTTTTGGTTGAAAATTGAAGAGCACTTTCTTTTAAATAGGTATGAGGAGCAAAAACCGTATCTGCAAAATCGATTTCGTATTCAGTTCCTGCGGGCCAATCAAAAGAACTATCGGGAGTAAATTGCAGATTCGTATCGCTGAGCCATGTCCATTTACCTGGGACTTTTGGAGAGAGTGAAACCCCCTTTATTTCGGGTATATTAAGTAGTTTGGGATTGGCAGCAGAACTAGAAAAAATAATCAGAATCGGTTGAACATAATGATTTTCTAAATCAGTAGGTTCTGGAGCGTAAAGCGTAGTGGTTATGTAGTTGCGATTAGCCCATTGTTTTTTTACATAAAGATAGGTGCCTAATCCCATTGAGAACAAGACAAGAATGACGATTGTCTTGGGCCAACTCATTTTAATTGCTATTTTGTTTTTTATATTGGTGAGCCAAAGAGGGGCGCTCCAGGAAAAAGTACCAAATATTTTCTCTCTTATTTTTTTCATGTAAAAATCCTCTATTTCTTCGTTGACGCATTCTAGGTGATGAAACGAGAAAATTCTATGTAAAAAGGTTTGTTAATCGGTAACTTTATGAATAAAAAGTGATCGATCTAAGCGAACTTGCTTCCCAAAAATACCTGTGGGATCACCTTTGCCCATGCCAATAATCATAACGATATGAGTTTTTGAATTGAGCCCTAAAATTTTTTTGACTCTCACTTCATCAAAACCTTCCATGGGACAACAATCATACCCCTCATTGACAATGGCGAGCATTATATTTTCGCAGGCAAGAGCAGTGGTTTTGGAAACTGTTTCAAAGAGATCTGCGCGTGAGGTTTTCCTCGGAGTAGGGCGAAAAAAACCAATTAAAGTAAAAGCAATTTTTTTTATAATGGACGCGATTCCAAAAGGATCTTGAAAATAAGCAATAGGGATGGCTTTTTGATAATACATTTTGACAGCACTTGGAATTTTACCTTGATGACTGAGCGCTTCCATCAAAAGATCGCGATTGCGTTTCCATGTATCGATACGAGAAACTGCGACAATGAGTTCACTTGCCGTCGTCGCTGCTTTTTGTGAAAAACAAGCCAATTTTAACTCTTCTTTTTTTTGTTGATTTTTGACCCAGTAAAATTCCCAAGGTTGAAGGTTTGAGCTATTGGGAGCGAGTAAGCCAGCATCTAAGATACGGTTCATGACATCTTCAGGAATTACCTCCGAGGTAAATTTGCGAACTGATCTTCTTTTTTTGACTACTTCATAAAAATCCATAAAACCTCTTTTGGCTAAAAGAATAGCAAAGAATGAGTGCCTCAGAAAGTACACAAAATTATTAAAAATGTTTTGCTCGGGTAAGGCGCTAAGTGTCTTATTTTACTCTTTATAAAAAAAATAATTTTTTTTAAAATATAATACAAAGCATATGAAAACAAAAAAAAAATTAATACTGATTCTACTCTCTTTTGTATCGCTTCATGCTTATTGCTTTGACATTGAAGATTATGCAAATGTTTATCGTCAGACTCGAGATGCTTATGCCAAAGCTGCTACGGAGTATCAACTCGCTTGGCCCGTTTATGAATGGTCAAAGCAAGTTTTAGAAAATAGAGGTTTTGTCATTCACGATGAGCCTCTTATCACTAAAGAAGGCTTGCGGACAGGAAGTTGTCTAGGAGGGGAAAATCACTCAGAAGATGGAACAATTTATGGATTACTCAATAAAAAATATTGTGAAAAATTTGGCGATGGTGGAGGGTGTGGAAATAGTATCCCTTCAGATCAAACAACTGCAGAGAGACAGCATCTTGGCACAGCTTTAAAAAATCTTATTTTACATGGAGACCATCTTGTTTTACATGAAGATGGAAAAGCAGTCATGTATCAAATGCTAGATGAGTTTCAGGATTGGAACGATCAAAGAAGGGCAGACCACGACCAAGGAATCATTGATCATTTGTCGAGTTACTTACCTCAAGCAATGCCAGTAAAAGATCCTGCTAAAGTGAGTATGTGTCCATTATCAGACCCAAGTACTGAAGACGATTTGATTACCTCTCATCTTGCGGTAAGGGATGCGATGATAAAAGCGCAAAAAGAATTATATTATGCTACGGCACCTTATAAAGCGGCAAGAGATACTTGGACGACCGCGAGTAAAGTATTTGCTTATGAGAGCGATTGCTTTGATCCTAAGCCGTGGCATGATTTTAAAAATCGTCCCAAATGGACTCCGAGCGATTCTTTGATAACTTATTAAAAAATGAGGACATAAAATGAAATGGATTATATCGTTGTTATTTATTTATTCTAATGTTTATGGTTTTGATCTTAGAGACTATGATGCAACTTACCGAGCAACCGCTGATGCTTATCGCAAAGCTATGATTGATTTTGAGAAAGCGGAAAAAGAATACTATCAACTCTATAATTTCTCTAAACAGAAAATTCCTATGATTGCGACGACTGAATTGCGAATCGGAGAGGCAATTAAAGTTTGTTTGGAATCGACGGAAGAGCTTTGTGCCAAAATGCGCACCAAAGAATTTGCAACAAATGTGATGGAAAATTCTTTTAATTCTATTATGGCTTCGGAATTTGCCAGTCCTGCGACGTTAGCTGATTTTACCAATACGCTTGATCGCTATTATGTACGCTCAAATACGAATTCTTCAGTTGATCATTCTCTTGGGCAAATTGCGGTGTATCAAAATTATGAACCGATTAAAGAAGGTGTCAGAATGTGTACCTATGGGATCAACGATATGGATAGTCAAGATCCTGCTTACGCCAATCCTGCTGATTATGTAGAGGACCTTTATACGGTTTATCGTATGAAAAGAGATGCTTATATTAAAGCGACAGGAGAGGTGAATTTGGCAAGAGGTCCCTATGAAGCAGCAAAAGCCGCTTTTGCTCAGGCACTTGAGACTTATTTAAAAAATGTAGACTGTGCGAATCAATATCGTTTTAAGTATTCTGAAAGGTAAGGTGTGTATGAATTTTAAAATATTTTTTTTATTACTTTTTATTTTTTCCTGTGGAAGGCAAGTTTCTATTCCTGAGGCTACTCCACAGAATAAGACTCAAACGAATAATATCGTCGGAGAGTGTCAGGCTCGTAAAGTTGTTGGAATGTGTCTTGTAAATTCTCCTTAAAAAAGGTTTGATCATGATGAGAAGAGTTTATTTCTTGGCAGGGCTCTTGTGGGCTGTGTCGATTTCTGCCCAAAATTATAATATTGATGGGAGTGTAAATGCTCCTTTGTTCCGCTTTAGTCACTCCATGGATACATTAAGTTTAGAATCAGCGCTTAATCCTAAAGAAAGTTTACTCAAAAGCTATAGAGGAGATAGTTTCAAGAAAGGCGAGCAAGAGATGGAAGAGTCTTATCGCTATAAATGGCTATTTAAATCTTCCTATGATTATGTCAAAAGTCCATTGATTGCTATTGATAACCTACGTTTGCAAAAAGAATTCGATATTGTGAAAAGCGCCCATACACTTCGTTTTGATTTAGGGAAATTATTGAGCGAGAGCACTTACTTAGGAATAAGTGTGCCGATTCAACAGATGATACTTTCCAGTGGAGACAGTAAAAATATTTTAGGCGATGTTGATTTTATTTTAAAATGGAGACTAAGTTCTAACAGATGCGAATGGTGTTTTGCCTTAGCACCAACCGTGAGTTTATCCTTGGGACAAGCGAAGTATTTTAATAGCGATAATTCTACGGGGGTAGGATTAAAAATGATTTTAGATCATTATTTTAAAGATTTGTATGTCTATGCAAACTTAGGATATCGATACGCGAGTCATTCATATCTTGCTTTGCGAGATGGAACAAGAGTTTTAGATAGTATTAACAATAAAAATCTTTTTGGGGGAGGTGTCGGTTTTAATTATTCTTTCTCCAAGTCATTTTCCTTGTTGGCAGAGATTATTGGCTCAGTTGCTTTGCCCTATGATCGCGATCAAAATCCAGTCGAGTGGAATGTTGCCCTTAAAGCCAATCCGGTTGAAAACCTTGCTCTCTTCGCAGGGCTCGGACTAGAGGGGGTTGTGAGAAATTCTGCGAGAAGTAATCAAATGCAATATTTTGCAGGACTTAAGTATATGTTTGGAAAAGACAAAAGAATAAGACCTGTCTATCCCAATGAAGTCGCTCCAGAAATTCTGCCATCATTGCAAAAACTAAAGCAAAATTTATCTCTTTATCGTGAAATAAATTTTGAAACCAATGGGGACAAAATACTTTCTGAAAGTTATGATAAATTGGATAGTGCGGCGGAGTTAATGAATAAGTATATTGATCAAATCAAGCTTCTTACGATAGAAGGTCATACCGACTCAAGAGCCAGTCGAGTGTATAATTTAGATTTGTCCAAAAGAAGAGCAGATTCAGTCGTTAAATATTTAACTGCTAAAGGAATTCCAAGCTCTAAGTTAAGAGGGATTGGTCTGGGAGAAGAATTGCCAAAGGTTAAAGAAGTTGATGAACATACTCGAAGACTCAATCGAAGAGTTGAGTTTGAGCTGAGTGGTATTCTTTATGAAGTAAAAGAATAAAAATTTGCTCGATTGTTTTCCTGATTATAGAATTGCCCTATGGAAATACAACACTTTTTCGATCCAGATACATTCACATTAACCTATGTCGTTTTTGATGCAAAAACGAAAGATGCCGTGATTATTGATCCGGTTTGGAATTTTGATCCTGCTTCGGGAAAAACAAGTACCGAAAGTTTAAATATCCTTTTTTCTTTTATTGAACAGCATAGCCTAGTATTGCACGCCGTTCTTGAGACTCATGCTCACGCGGATCATTTGTCAGGAGCCCAAAAAATAAAAGAACATTTTCCTCATGCGAAAGTCGCTATTGGAGAGAGAATTAAAATAGTGCAAGAGGTATTTGCTCACTATTTTAATCTTCGTCATATAAAAGCAGATGGATCTATTTTTGATATCTGTTTTAAAGATTTTGAAGAGAGAAATTTTGGAAGTTTGCATTTGAAAGCCATACCAACTCCGGGCCATACGCCAGCATGTATGAGTTATCTTTTTAATGATGAAGCGTTATTTACGGGAGATGCCCTTTTTATGCCAGATTCGGGCACAGGACGTTGTGATTTCCCTAAAGGCAGTGCTAAAGAATTGTATCACTCCATTGCGAATAATCTTTACTCTCTTCCTAATTCAGTGAAAGTTTTTGTGGGGCATGATTACTCACCTAACGGTCGAGCGATGCAATTTCAAACCACGATTGGTGAGAGTAAAAAAACGAATATCCAATTAACTGTAAATACCAGTGAAGATGAGTATGTCGGTTTTAGAGAGGCACGGGATAAGAAATTGCAAGCCCCTAGGTTACTGCTCCCGAGTATTCAAATCAATATTAATGCAGGTCATCCACCGGAGCAGGAAAGTAATCAGGTCCGTTATTTGAAGTTGCCTCTCTTCCTATGAATCATTTGTCGATTGCTCTTATTTCCGAAATTTTTATTGTGGGATTAGTTCTCAGTGTCGATTCTTTTTCTATTGCGGTGGCGATGGGACTAAGGCGCTTTCATAAAAAAGATGCTTTGCGTTTTGCTTTTTCATCGGGAGGAGCAGAAGCTCTTTTTGCTCTACTCGGAGCGATGGCAGGAGCTCATCTGATTACTCAGTTCAAAGCCTTTGATCATTGGATTGCTTTTTTTCTTTTGGCAGCTGTTTCACTTCATATGGCCTATGAGGGATTAAAAAATTTCAAAGGGCCGCGAGAAAGGGAAGAACCAGTTAAGTTTCATAGTTACGCAAAACTGCTTATTCTTTCTTTTGCGACTAGTTTAGATGCTTTCTGTGTGGGAATTGGACTAGGGGTTTCTCAAAAGCCGATCCTTCCTTTTATTGTTTCGATTGGACTATGGGCGTTTGCGGTGACAATCATAGGAATGTATTTAGCGCGAAAGATTTCTGGAAAATTAGGTCCTTTAATCAATCTTTTGGGAGCAGTTGTTGTCATGATCTTAGCTTTTCAGATGCTTAAGATCTAATAATACCAATTACGCAAAACAACGGTCTACTTTGTCAAACGTCAACAAAGCTGCCTGCGACGTGCATTGAGCACGCCTCGGCATTTTGTTTTGTTTTGTTTTGTTTTCCTCGTACCCCATTATTTTACATAATTGGTATCAGCAGCAGAAGTATCTAATATAACTTTGCCATCTGCTAACTGAATTTGACGACTTGCTAATTTCGCAAATTCGGGATCATGCGTAACGAGTATAACCGTGGTGCCATTTTCTTTGTTTGCTTGAAAAAGCATTTCCATAACGGCAGCACCATTGACGGAATCAAGAGAGCCGGTTGGCTCGTCAGCAAAAAGATATTTCGGTTTCATAACAAGAGATCTCGCAATCGCCACTCGTTGTTGTTCTCCACCTGAGAGCTGACGGGGAAGTCGATCTAGTTTTGCCCCTAATCCGATTGTGTTTAAAATTTCTTTGGCATTTTCTAAATATTTATTTTCAAGCCCAAATTTTTTAGCAGGGAGCATAACATTTTCAAGGACACTAAGTTCAGAAATAAGATAGTGAAATTGAAAAACAAATCCAATTTTTTGATTGCGAAAAAAAGATAAATCTTTTTTCGAAATGGCAGAGATATCAGTGTTATCAATAATAATATTTCCAGAGGTAGGACTATCCAAACTACTTAAGATATAAAGGAGTGTACTTTTTCCCGAGCCTGATCTGCCCGTAAGGGAGACAAATTCACCATCTTCAATGTTCATCGAAATATCGGTTAAAATTTGATTGGGAGGCTCACCGATACTTTTAAAAATATTTTTGGCGCAAATACTCATTACTCAACTCCTCCGCGAATAATTTCAATCGGATTTAGTTTTGAAGCTGACCTGGCTGGAAGATAGCTTGCAGTGACCGCAGAGAGAATGGAGAGAAGAGAAGCTTGAGCATAAATAGCAAAGGTTAGGGCAATTTGCAGATTGCCACTTCCCTTAGTGCCTCTCATGGGGCCCGTTGTCACATTAATTGTTTGTAAATAACGACAAATAATATATCCCACAATCAGTCCGAAAAAAGCTCCGACAACTCCTAAAATAAGACCTTGAGCAAGAAAAAGTATCTTCACTTCAGATGCTTCATAGCCCATTGCTTGTAAAATTGCGATATCTTTTAATTTTTGACTGACGGTCATCATAAGCACGTTGTAAATTCCAAAACCTGCAACGAGCATGATAACGGCAACGACCAGATAGCGCATGATTGTTTGCACTGTAAAGATAGAGAGGATATTGGCACTTCGGGTGTCCCAACTTTCTATTTTTTCTTGGCTTATTTTAGACCAAGTGTCTGCCATTTTAGAAGCCATGGTGTAATCAAACAGGCGCACATGAATTTCATTAATCGTATTTAAAGTATGCTTTACTTTTTGTACATCAGAGAGAGCACCATAAGCTTGTAGATCCGCTTGTCTGTTTCCCGATTCAAAGTATCCCATAATTTTAAACGGGACAGGGGCATTATTGCCAACCGTGATATTGATTGTTTGGTAGAGTTTTGCTCCTAGTTGTTTGAGTAATTCTTTGCCGACAACGATACGATTTCCACCAGAGCCAATATCGGAAAAGTTTCCCTCAATCATATTGGAGGCAATGGTGCTTACTTTTGCTTGTTGGTTAGGCAAACAACCAATCAGGGTTGCAGAAACAGAAGCGTTTGCTTTGGAAAAAAGTCCTGCCGCACTCATTTGAGGAGAGTAGGCTTGTACTCGGGGATCTGCTTTCAACCGAAGAAACCAGTCCTGAGGTTTTTCTATGCGAGCATAATCTTTTTTTCCCGCAGGAATTGATTTCCAAAAAGTATGATGAAATTCATCTTTAAAAAAAGCTTTATCAAGAGTATGCGGTTCTAAAAATTCTTGTCTTGCTTGAATAAAAACATGGGCACTATTATTGACTAATTTCTCCACTAAATAAGTTTGAAAGCCCACAAAAAAACCAGAGATCGTCACATAACCAGCGGCTCCTAAAAAAATTCCAAGCAAAGTAAAAAGAGATTGTCTCTTTCTTGAGAATAAATATTTAAGAGCAAGGGAAATCATGGTTTCTCTTTTTGAGGGATAATAGCATCATCTCCTACCACAATGTTTCCTTCAATAACTTCCGCGGATTCACCATCGGATAAGCCCAATTTAACAGGTACTTTGATTTCTTTGCCCATGCGTCGAATAGAGACATTGTCTCCTTCCATAGCTGCAACGGGGATGAGGATAACATCTGGTTTTGTTCTAATAATGATAGCGACATCAGCGGTCATTCCTGGAAGAATATTGGTGGGAAGATTTTTTGCGGAAATTCGCGCCAAAAAATCATCACCGCTCGAATAGATTGATTGAACTTTACCTTTAAATGTTTGTTCTCGCATTCCATCAAAACTTATTTTGACATCAAGGCCTTCTTTGATACTGAGGGCTCCTTGTTGCTCAAGAGAAACAGAGAGATAAGTATCTTTTAAATCGACAAGACTCATTACAATAGCTTGAGGAAAAATAGTTTCGCCTTCTTTGAATTTTGATGCAGTGATTGTTCCCGAAAAGGGAGCATAAAAAGTTCCAATCCCATCTAACTTTATTAAAGGAGCATTCTTTTCTACTTGATTTCCTTCTTGTTGATAGACTTTGAGTATTGTTGCTGTTACTCCGGTTTTGACAGAAAAGCTTTTTTCAGCACTAAGAATGCCTATCCCGTAGACTGATTCGACAATTGGGCCACGTTTGATTTGTTCATAATTAAAACGTTTTTTATTTTTTCTAATAAAAAAGAATATGCCGAGTAAAATAATTAAAACAACAACACCTAAAATAATCCAACGTTTCTTATTCATTATTCTCCTCCACGTAGACCTTTGCGAGTTCCTTCGCTGATTCAATCTGTAATTTAATATAATTGTACTGAGTATTGAGTCTAACTCTATCAACATTTCGTTTGTGTTCTTGGGCATTGGCCAAAGAGGTGAGTACATCGGTATTGGAAGTATTTCCTAGAGAGTTATCTTTCGCAATGAGAGAATAGCTTTTTTCGGCTAAATCTCTTGCTTGAATGAGTTTTTTTAATTGTTCCTGAGTTGCTTCGACGGTTCTATAAAGAGTGCGAATTTTTTGTATCGCTTGTTCCTTGATTTGCTTTTGATTAATTTCACTTAAGGATTTCAGTGTAGATGCTTCACTGACCTGAGCGCGAGTGAGTCCGCCCGTAAATAATGGGACGGTCAAAGTGAGACTCGTATCCCACTTAACACCATTAAAAACACCGACTGGACGAGAAGTATAGTAGTTTGCGCCTAGAGTAAGGGTCGGGAAAAATTTTGACTGTGCTATTTTCAGAGCATCCTGTGCAATCAGGATATTTTTTTTTGATTCTTGTATATCAGGTCTTTCATCAATGTTTTCTAAATAATATTCCATGTTATGTAGTTTGCTCGACAGATTTTTATCACTCTTAAGTTTTATCTCAGAGGAGATACCCGTTAGATAAATAAGCGTTTCTTCTGCGCTTGCGAGAGAGAGTTTGGCGTTTGCAAGGGAGGATTCTAAATTGGCAACAGATGATTCAGCAGTCACAACATCGGATTCTCTCGCTCTTCCACTTTTTTGTGCTGAAGCTAGTTCATTTTTTCTTTTTTTGATTGTGAGAATTTGTTCTTGGTAATTTCTGATATCAGCGTGGTTACTTAAAACGGTGTAAAAAGCCAGAGAGATATCTTGATACAGTTGCACCATGGCTTTCTTTTTTGCCCACTCATAGCTTTCAATGAGATGTTTTTTTTGGCGAACAGTTGCAAGGTCTTTGAGACCTTGAAATAAATTTTGGCTCAAATTAAAATTAGTGGTTGTTTGTTCACTGGGAGAAATACTTTTTCCCAATGCATTGGTTGGAGTATCTTGATATGTGCGAGATGCTTTAAAGCTTAGAGTTGGAAGAAAGCCCGCTTGTCCTTGGCTTACCTGTGTTTGTGCTTGATTTATTTGTTCTAGCGAAGAAGCAACTGTGAAACTTCTTTGTAGCGCCATTTTATAGCAATCATCAAGGGTGTATTCTGTGATTGCACTCATTTTAAAACTAATAATGATAAACAACAGACACTTGAGAGGGAACATCTCTTACTCCAATTTTTTAATAAGATAGCGCAGTTTTTATGCTATACCTAGTTATATAAATATTATAAATGGAGTGATTATGAATATTAAAGAACTCATCGACCAAGAAAATCTTCACTTACAACATCTTTCTGAATTAGTTACAGAATCAATAAAAGAAGAGCAATTACTCTCTTCAAGATTAATAGAGTTAGAAGAAGATAAAGAAACTTCTTTTGGACAAAAGTTGGCAGATAAGGTGGCTGAATTTGGAGGAAGCTGGAAATTTATTATTTTATTTTTTCTGATTTTAGCTCTTTGGATTGTTGCCAATGTATGGTTCTTAAAAGAGAAGACCTTTGATCCCTATCCTTTTATTTTACTTAATTTAGTATTGTCTTGTATCGCCTCAATTCAAGCGCCAGTGATTATGATGAGTCAAAATCGCCAAGAGGAAAAAGATCGAAGACGTGCGCGCAGTGACTATATGATCAACATGAAAGCGGAGATGGAAGTGAGAAGCTTGCATAGTAAAATTGATTTATTAATAGCGGAGCAAATGAAGTCACTTTTTAAAATCCAAGAAGCTCAATTGGATTTATTAGGAAAAATTGAAAAAAACTTAAATAAATAATTGCATTTTTTTTCATCAGGCGCAGTCAGATGACTTACCATTGTTTCAACTTTTTTAAATTCCAGATTTCCTAAAATGTTTTGAACTCTTTGCGAGAGAAAAAGAGGATCTACTTTTTCGGTAGGCAGAAATTCATCAGAAAAACGAAATTGAAGTGTTTGCATGAGCAATCCAGATATTTCTCTTTTGCTTGAAATATCTTTTGCGATGATTCTTTCAAAAAAGCCAAGATTCATTGGATACATTTTGTCTGTAGATTGATCTAATTTTTCAAGAAGAGATAAAATCACATTGAAATCACCCTTTTCTTTTAAAAATTCTTGGAAAAGAGGGAAGAGAAATTTCAGATAACTGCGTTTTTTGAGAACAGTAAAATTCTTATGATTTTCTAGAAATGGTTCAAATATTGAACCATCCTTCCCTAGGCCATTGGCGAGTGCAATTTTAAGTTCGAGAAGAAAAAGTCCTTCTCCAATATTACCTAATTTAAAACTATAAAAATCAAAGAGAGTACGAAAAAGAAAATCTTGCATGGCATTTTTTAGTTCACGAGAAATTTTTGGAGACTGAATTTTTGGTGCAGTTATTTGGATCGCATAGTCTAATATTTCAGTGTGATTATTGTAAATGATTTGCGGATTTTTTTTGCAGACTTTTTTAAATGAAATAATGGCATCTTCAATATAAGATTCATCTTCTGCGATACTGAGTATTTTTAAAAAAGGGTACTGGTTTAAATCGATATCTTTTGCAGAACTAAAGAAGCTAAAAAATAGAACAAGCCATATCATTTTCATGCTATTTAAAAGCCTAGCACTGAATAGGAATAAACAATATTAACCGTGAAAAAAATACATTAAACTATTTTCGAATGAGAGCCAAGAATTCTTTTCGAAGGGCTAAATCCGTTTGAAATTGTCCATCCAAAGATGACGTAATCATCGTTGCACCTGTCTTTTTGGCGCCTCGACAATTGAGACATCCATGTTGAGCTTCGAGCACAACCATCACTCCTAAAGGCTTTAGTTCCGATTTGATTGCTTTCATAATATCGAGATTCAGTCTTTCTTGAAGTTGAGGTCTTTGAGCATGTGCATCGACGATTCGTGCCAGTTTACTGAGTCCTACAACCTTGCTTTCTGTTCCGAGGGTGACATCGGGCAGGTAGCCAACATGAGCCACTCCTGTAAAAGGAAAGAAATGGTGGCTACACATAGAAACAAAGGCAATATCTTTAAGAATAATCACTTCATTGTATTCTTCTGCAGGAAAAGTTGTAGAAAAAACTTCATTATCTTTAATACCAAGTCCTGAAGACATTTCAATCAGTGCGCGCGCCATTCGGTTAGGGGAGTCGGTGAGATTAGGATCATTGAGATCAAGAGTTGGAAAAGCCTTGGCAAGACCTTCTAATACTATCTTATAGCCCTGAGCCATTTGAGCACGTGCTGAGTCCAATGAAAGGGCTCTTTGCTTGAGAACTTCGATTTCTTGATCCAGTGTTTGTGTAGGGTTTTTTGATTTGGCTAATTTACTTGCAAGATCAGAGTTATAGGTTTTTTCATAGGCCATTTTATTTATCCTTGAGAATTTTGGCAGACAATAGCACAGTTCATGTGTTATCACTACACTATATGACAAAACTGATCTCAACAAAATTATTTTCTGGTTTTCCTTGCACCCATCGTCAATGGAAGAGCGATACTCATTGTCATTTTGTTCATGGCTATAGCCGTTCTTTTTATTTTGAATTTAGTGCCAGTGAATTAACGAAGGAAGGTTGGGTTGTTGATTTTGCAGGGCTAAAAGAAGTAAAAGCTTGGCTTGATTATATGTTTGACCATACTTTTTTGGTTTCCGCGGATGACCCATTTATGGAGACATTCAAAGAACTCGATAAGCAGGGAGTCATTCAGTTGAGGGTTTTTGCAAACGTTGGAATGGAAGGTACCGCTCAGTTTGTTTATGAGCACGTCAATAAAATGATTTTAGATAAATTTCAGGGCAGAGCATGGGTCAGTAAGCTACAATGTTTTGAAAATGAAAAGAATTCAGTTATTTACATCCCTTAATTTTTCTATCTATTTGATAAAACATACGCTAGAGTTTTAATGTCAATTGCAAAAACAAACAAAGGATGGATTATGACTGAAGAAAAAGGACTCAAAAAACCAGTTAAGTTAAAAGCTGAATTAGCGGCGTTTTTAGGAGCAAAAGAACTTCCAAGAACAGAGATTACTAAGAAACTTTGGGATTATATCAAAGCAAATAAATTACAAACGAAAACGGCAAATGGTAAGCCTCAAAATGAAGGTAAATTTATTGTGGCTGATGCGAAACTCCTTCCTATTTTTACAAAAACGAAATCAACAAGTAAAACAGGAACAGTGACGGATCTGACAAATTTAAAAGAAGGTCAGACGATTGATATGATGAAAATGGCTGCGGTTGTTGGCGCCAATATTGAAGCTTAATTTTTTCTTTAATAGAGAGTCCCCTTAAGGGCTCTCTTCTTTTTTAATACCACTGAACATAATTATCTTCTTGATCAAGTGCTCCATTGGAGAAATGAACCATTGTTCCAACGTGGATTTTTCCATTTCCAAAATAATCGCAAACCGAAACACTGTACTGGGTACCGGAAGCTGTGACGGGAATATTTTGGGTCACGCGAGTGGAGGGCTCTCCCACTTTTTCATACCATAAATCAACTGAAGAAATGTGAACCCCCACAGGGTAAGGAGTGCCATGGTGAATATCGATCAGATTGTCGCTACTAATACAGTAAAGAGTTTTACTCATTGAGGTTGGATTATAGGTGAGGTAGGAGCGTTCTTCGGGAGCACTGCCAAAATAAATATTTTTGATCCAAGTGATTGTTTGACCAATGAATTCAGGTGGCATTGGTTTTAGTACAGATGCGACAGGATCAAAAACTCCCAGCGAATTTGCCGTTAATTTAACGGATATTACTTCTGTTAATTGAGTATCCAGAGGAAAATCAACTCCTCCTGTGAGCAATTGAGGATTTGTAAAAGGCAGGGAAACGCCGCCTAAGGAATAATGAATATCAGAAAATTCAGTCGCTAGATCAGTAGGATCTCCATTGACATTTTGCAGATCGGCAGAGTAGGTGGCCGAAGAGAAATTTTCATTTTCCCAACCAATTCCTAAAGCAGCAATACGAAGATCAAAATTTTGAGTCATAGTTGACTCAATGCTTGCGCATTCATTTTTGAGAAAACTTTTTTGAGAAGTATATTTAATACTCGAGGCACTGGGAGTTAATTTATCTAGAGAAATAGTTTTCCCATCAAAATCAATAAAACTTGCAAAGCCTCCACCTCCAACATCAGTTTTCGTCCAGCCACTTGGAGAGTAGGTAAACTCAACTTCTTTGACATTATCAGCAATAATATCAACGACCCAACTTGCAATTTTATTGGTGCATTTCCCATCGTTGGAGCTAATGAGAACTTTATATTTTCCCGCCTCAAAATTAAATCCTTGTGAACTAACAGAGAGAGAAGGATCTTTGAGTTCAGAGAGTTGTAAACCACAAGAAGTAATAAAGAGCAGAGAGAATATTATTGTTGTTATTATTTTCATATATTCCT
>CAYQEW010000010.1:0-21185 GCA_964416605.1 uncultured Bacteriovoracaceae bacterium
TGGCCCACTTCATTATAGCTAGCTAAATAACTATGAATTTTTTTCTTTAATTCCTCTGCAACTGCTTTTTTATTATTGCTTTCTATCCAGCATTTTGCGGTTATCTTCGCTTCAGAATTTTTTATTTCAGAGATTGAAACATGAGGAGGAGGAATTTTAAAAATCAATGGTTCGTTTACAATAAAATTTAAAATACCTTCTCTTATTTTATTGAGAGGCTTAAAGATCGAAATTGTAAAAATTAATTCAATCTTTCCCTCTTTTTCAACACTTCCAAAAGTATATTCTAAAAAAAAACCAAAGGTTTGACTAAAAAATTCAGTCAAACCTTTTATAAAATAGAGATAAATATCTCCAATCACTTTTAAAACTTAGCCACTAGATTTGTCGTGTATTTATAATCAAATTGTTTGCCTCTAAGTGCTCCCACTGGCAAATTATCATATAAGCCCAAGAACGCTAATTGCACTGAGAAAGTTTTATTTAAAGAAGCTGACATCGAAGGCTCAAATCGAAAGTTCCAGTCTTCTGACTGTGTAAAGTTCGGTAAATACTCTACCCATAATTTAGCTGACACCGAATCATTAAACTTATGAATAATCTCACTATAAAGTCTTCCTTTCCAAAAATGCTGAGTACTTGAATTATCTCGATAACTTTCAACTGTATAACGTGTACCTGCTTCGAGAAAAGCTTTCGTTGATTCTAAATTGAGAAATTTATAACGAGCACCTAAATCTGTGTTAAAGCGGTGTTCAATGTTTGCAAACTGATCACCTTCAACACCCTGACCTATAAATAAATCAAACTGAGGATTTAAAATTCGCTCATATCTCGTTGTTAGATCCCAGTTCCTGGCAGTCAGAGTTTCGACATTGGGTTTATTGACTGGATCTGTTACCCCAGAGCCATAAGTATAATGTCCTCCAATTTTTAATTGGTTCAAGTCATTAATTTTTAATAAGTTTGTACTTTTTACTTCAAAAGTTTTAGAGGTCGTGTTTCCGCCGTTAATAACAATCCCTAACGAATCAACACTTGAAAAGTCAGCAGCAAAGACTGAAGTCGTCAACAAACTTAATAACAAAATCTTTTTCATAAAGTAGAACTCCTTTTTATTTTGGTCAAAACATTACTATTAATTTTACTATTTGGTAAATGAAGAATACTCCCATCGGTTTTTTGAATAAGAATTCCTAAAGAAGAAATTTGAATCACTTCGCCTTCTTCTTGCATAAATTGAATCATATCTCCAATCTCAATAATTTCTTTAAGATAAAGTCCAGAAACAATATTCTTAGCAACTTCAATGCTTCCTGTTCCAATGGCGATGCTAAAAATAAGCGTCACACTAATCAAAACAATAACGACAACATAACGAAGTAAATCGGTTTCAATTTGCATTTGACTTAGAGCCAAAATAGAAAAAATAGTAAGAATCAGAACTTTAACCATTTTCGCAATTTTATGACCCTGCTCAAAATTGGAGCCTTCCGCAACATTTTGAATAGAAGAACTGATAAAATTAGCAAGTATCATTCCTCCTAAAATCATCATCATTGCGGCAAAAACATTTGGCAAGAATGCGATAAATTGAGTAATCCCTTGACTCAGTTTTTCTAGTTTTAAAATTTCTGCAGTCATGGTTAAAACAACCAGCAAGGAAAGTAGATAAATTAAATGAGCAAGTATTTCAGATAATTTTTGCTTAACACCAAACTGAGACAAGCTCTCATGAACGCCTGAATAGTCTCCCAATTTATTGACACCAATTTGAGCAAATAATTTTATGCAAAATTTCTTTAGAAGTTTCGCCGCAATCCACCCTAGAATAATCGCGACTAATGCGCCTAAGAAGAGAGGGAAAAAGTCAAAAATATTACTCTGAATTCTAAAAAAAAGAGCCTGAATAGTTTCTTGAATTGAATTCATATGGAACCTTATTGAAATAAGCTCTTCACTCTCGTTATTTTAGTCACGGCTTCTCGCCCATAGGCTTCACCTAAAACATTTGAGTAATAGCACTTTTGAGATTTATCATATTTATAATCAGACTCACCTGAAACTAAAATTCCTTCCACTAAATTTGTTTGAGAGTTAAACACCGCTGAGCCAGAGTTTCCTTCATAGCTATCTAAATTGGTCACAAAACGACTTTCACTTTTTGCCACAACATCACCACTATCTGTTATTTTAAGAGGCATTCCCGTGGGATTTCCAATTAAAAAAACTTTATCATCAAAAGAAATAGAACCACTTTTTCTATACTCCAGTGGTTTTTGTTTGATAACTGAACGATCTAAGCGAATTAAAGCATAGTCATCTACTTTATTTAAAGCTGTTTCTATGACTTCTTTGCAACCATAAATATCTTCTTCTCCAATAATGATATTTTTATCTTCATTTTTATTGGCGTAATTAAAGACCCATTTATATCCCTCACAATCATAAGTATCTCTCATACAATGACCTGCGGTCAAAAGAAGATCTTCTCCAATCAAAAATCCTGAACAATTAGCAACCTGAGGATCTTTGGCAAATCTTTCATAGGAACATAAATGACGAAAAGGTTTTTCTTCATAGATTCCATATTGACCATGGCCTAAAGAAAGAAGATTTCTTGGATGAATCATACTTGCCGAAGACTGAGCAAGAGAAATTAAGTTTTTATCGGTCACTTCAAAAATATCTCTTCTATTATCCTCTCCGTACACAACCATTCTTTCAAAAGCAGATACTCTTAAGGAATTTAATAGAATAATTATTCCTGTGATCCATAGAAGTCTAGGCATTATTACTCCTTAAATTTTTTCTCAACATCCTGTCGAAAAAAGACAACTTCTATCAGTATGAATTAATTTGGAATCAAATCGAGAATAGGCAAAAATAACCTTGCTGTAATTTTAAACAATTACAGCAGATGTAAGAAAATAACTAAAGATTTTCAAGAATATAAGCAAGATGTTTGCCAGCCCAAAAAAGTCGGTTTTCTAGAATTTCTTGACTGCGAAAAATGTATTTATATTCCCAATAGCTTTGTTGTTTTTGAAGGTCGTAAACTTTTGGCAAAAAATCTCGAGATTCTTGAGCCCATTTGTTAATATCTACTTTTTCAATAGTTTCTAAGTTTTTATTAAATTTTCTTTTTAAATAGTCCGCATATTCTCTGGCAGTATATTTATTGTGTTCTATTAATTGCTCATCCCAAAGAGAGTGAAGGTTAATATTCTCATTAAACCAATGAATCCGAATTTCATTTCCTCCCTTATCACTAGCATAACCGATATGAAGCGGTTGATGTAAATCTCCAACCAAATGTATGAGCATTTTTAATGCTTGAGATTTTGTTAAATCTTTCTTTTCTCCTTTTTGTGATAGAAAATAATTTTGTTTTTTCGAAATGATTAACTGCATTTGGTTTATCGCATAGAGGATATTATCCTCTATTGAATTTAATGATGTTAATTTTTTATTTTCTGGAACATTTATATAATGTAATTTTTTAAGCCAATCAAAAAGAGAATCAGATCGAACTTCATCCATCCAATTACTCACATCAGCAATTGACTGCCCATCGAGTATTTCAACTAGTTCTTTTTGAGCTTTTGCCGATAATAAATCCGATGCTATTTCGGCAGTTATTCTATGCCCTATTTTTCCCCAGGCTATTAAAATATTTGACTGCACTAAAAATAATAAAATTAAAAATTTCATTTTTTATCCTCAAGTAAAAATTTTCTTGTTTCTTCAATTGATTTATCGATCGGAAGAATTTCGGCATGATAAGGAGAAAGTAAATCTTTTAATTGAGCCATCGTTCTTCCCTTCCAAGATTTTAATCTTGCATCAACAACAATGGCGCATCCATAATCCGTATTGGTTCGAAGAAGTCTACCTAGTTTCTGTAACAACTTTCTCGCTCTGATCGACATAAAATAGTCAATGAATTCATTTCCAAAATGGCTCTCATAAAAATCACGTCTTTTTTGAGTGACCAAATCAAAACGAACATCAGGAATTTTATCAATAATAACCAATTGTAGTTTATCTCCTGGAATATCAATTCCTTCTCCAAAAGATTCCATTCCAATTAATATCCCCTTACTTGCTTTCTTAAAATCATCGACTGCTTTTATTCCAAGCCCCTGAGAAAAAACAGGAATAGTTGCTGAAATTTTTTCGAGAAGAATTTCCCTTGCAATCTCAAATCTCATTTTAGAAGAAAATAAAAAGAGTGTTTTTCCATCTAACTCTCTGACCAAAGGTAATACTTTATTTAAAAGTTCTGGAACGAATTCAATTTGATTCATTCCAGGTAAGTCATGAGAAAGAAAAACCTTCGCTTTATTTTGGTAATCAAAAACGGGAGGCAGACTTAATATCTGAGAAAATCTTTTCTCTTTATCTAGACTATTGTGACCTGTCATCCAATAAACCCCTGCTCCTCCAATTCCACCATTTCCCACTAATGTTGCAGATGTCATAACCGTTGACTCGGCTTTTAAAAGAACCTCTTCGTAAACAAAGCTTCCCACATCAATTGGTTCAATTTTAAATAAAAATCCTTTCGCTTCATGGTAGCCAATACTCTTGGAAAAAGTCGCAGCATCATCAAAGAGAGAAGTAAAAATCTCTAAACTCAGCTTTAATTGTTCACTGAAAACTTCATAGTGAGTCAGTGCAACAACTTCATTGGGAACCGTCGTATTTTTGTCAAAAAAAGATTCGTACTTTTCTAATTCCCCCACACAATCACTTAAAAGAACCTTTATATTTTTGAGTTTATTAAGAATTGAAACCGTTAGTTCATCATTTTGCTTAGACTCATCAATCATTGGAATTTCATTCCAATACTCTGAAGTATATTTTTGAGTTTTCTTAAAGAAAGCTTCAATTAGCAATGTTAAGCTATCTGTTTGGTCTTTTAATTTTGCTGCAAAAGATTTTGCATTTAGACGAATCTGGTTTTTTATTTCTAAAGAAGCACTATCAAGGAGAAAAAGAAGACTCCCCATAGGTTGCCCCATATCCAAGTTCCCAATCATTTTTACAAAATCACTCTCAAGAAGTTCCTTTGTGAAAGCTCCCGTTGTTTCATCTTCTAAACGATGTGCCTCATCAATAATAAGGTAATTAGGACGCTCAACTCCTCTAGGCCAATGATACATAAGAGCATGATTACCAACAATGATATGGGCTTCTTTCGCGATTGCAATGCCTTGAGTGTAAGAACAGTTCTCAAAATGTTGACACTTCACTCCTGCACAGTTTTTAAAATCAACGGCAATTTCTTTTTCCTTATATTCAAAATTTTCTACGATCCTCTTCAGAATACCTGGAACCGAAAGCCTTATTCTTTTTTGATCTTGAGTTAAATATTTGTTTTGAAAAAATAAGTACTCAAAATAAATTTCAAAAAAAACTTCATCAAAAGTTTTTAAAAAAGAGTCATCTTTCATTTCTTGAAAAAGAAGTTCACAATAGTGATTAGCTGAACCAACCAGATAACTTGTTTTGATGTCAGAGAAATCTCTTCCTAGAATTGCTTTAACTTGAGGAATATCTTTTTGGTAAGCTTGCTCTTGTAATACCTTCGTTGCTGTTGCCAATAAAATTTTTTTATCCGCACTCTCTTTTGCTAAAAGGAAAGCTGGTATTAAATATCCTAGCGTCTTGCCCGTTCCGGTTGGCGCTTGAATAATTGCGTGCAGATTGTTTTTAAAAGCCTGGCCGACTCTTAACGCCATACTTTGCTGACTTTCTCGAAAACTATAACCTGGATTGATTGATTTTATTTTTTCTTCATTTTCAAAAATATTTTTTATACTTTGTGAGCTAAAATCTAGAATATCCCATTTTAAAAAAGATTCCTTCTTTTCAGCCTTTACAGTTTTTTTAAAATTATCAAAATAGAAAATTAAATCAAAATCTATCTGCGACGCAATATGTAAAATTTCATCTGAGTTCAGTTGGAAAAAATGTTTAAACCAGAATGAATCATCAAAATTATGAATCAAACTTTTTAAGAAAACATATTCATTGGGATTTTGTTGCAACCTATAGAGCCCAAGCAACATTACCTTGAGTAAGTCTAATGAATCTTCAAATCCTCGATGTTTTTCACCTTCGGCTATTTGCAAATAAAGAATAATATTTTCTAAGCTGAGTGAGTTCAATTCCGGGAATAAAAGAGCACAAAAATAAAGAGAATCAGAAAAAACTTCTTGCTCTTTAAATTCTGATTGCAAAAAACTAGATTCAAAATGAGCATTATGAGCAATCAACGCAGATCCTTCCAAGTCCCACAGATCAATTTTAACTTTTTTCCAAGAGGGAGCTTTGCTCACCATCGCAGGGGTTATTCCGGTTAGATTTTGGATGAATTGATTTAATTCCCTATCCGTTTTGACAAGGGAAGAATACTTTTTGACAAGAGTTGAATTTTCAAACTGAAGATATCCTAAATCAATTATTTGATCATAGGAAGGGTCGATTCCAGTGGTTTCAATGTCAATAACAGCCCATTTGCCTAAATTCATTCTATCTCCGATATTTCCATATCTACAAGGTTATGGTAGATAATCTTTAAAATGTCCGCAATTATTTTTCAAATTCAATCGCTTCTTATCCTAGGACTCATGTTTTGGGGGATTAAGAACGCCAAAAATCGTTTATTGCATAGAAAAATCATGTTCGTGGTTGTGGGATGGGATATTTTACTCATCCTACAAATTGAACTCACTCGCAATGCAATACTTAAAGCTACGCATTCTCTTACCAATCAGCTTTTTGATAAGCTATTGTTAAATATACATATCAGTATGGCCATCACAACTGTTGTTCTCTACTTTATACTTCTCTACTTAGGGAAAAATATCTTTAAGGGAAATCGTGAGTTTGTTGAACGACACCGAATTATAGGCTATATAACAGTAACACTTCGAATTTTAACATTTATAACAAGCTTTTTTACAGTGAGATAATTTTATGAATAATATTGGTTATATTGAAGATTTAATTAAAAAAAAATTACAAGGCTCAAGTGTCGAAGTTACTTTGTTTGCGGGTAAAGCTGATCACTTAGAGATATCCGTTGAACATGATTCGTTTAAAGATAAAAAACTCATCGAACAACATCGCGTAGTTATGGACATACTTCAAGATGAGCTTAAATCAAATAATATTCATGCTGTTAAACTAAAAACTTTTTACAAGGAGTAAATATAATGACATCTTTCAACGTTATCAATAATAATGTGCCCTTTGAAATAAAAATGAGTGATTTAAATCAAGAAACAACCGTTGATAAAATTAAACATATTATCAATGCTTCAAAAGTTGTCGTTTTCATGAAAGGTAATGCTTTTTTTCCTCAATGCGGCTTTTCTGCAAACACTGTAAAAATTCTCAATCATTTTAATCTTTCTTTTGCGACATTCGATATTTTAACAGATATGGAAATTCGCCAAACTCTTAAAGAATATTCTCGTTGGCCCACATATCCTCAGATTTATTTCAATGGAGAATTGATTGGAGGGAATGATATTTTAACGGAAATGGCTCAAAATGGAGATTTGGAAAAACTAATTAATGAGTCTCAAAAATAACGATACGATTGTTGGAAAATTTTCCTCTTCTATCAAAGAAGTCGAGATTATTGGTGCAGGTATTAGCGGCTTACTTACTGCCTACCGACTCAAAAAAAAAGGGTATGACATTACCCTTTTTGATTCTCCAAAGTCTGATGCCAAAATCAATACTCTATCTTCTCCGCTGGGGCTAATTGAAACAGGTCCCAATGCATTCTTATTAACACCTGAGCTACTCGAAATCCTTGATGATTTAAAAATAACATACTTTAAAATTCCACCAAAAACCAAAAAGCTTATTTATCGAAAATCATTTAAAAGTTTTCCACTCTTTTTATTTGAAATCCCCCTTGTTCTTAAAAATTTACTCAAAAAAGTTCCTCTTAAAGCTTTATCTGTCCACGATTTCTTTGTCCCTTTATTGGGAGAAAAAATTTGCAATGAAGTTCTTGATGTCATGATCCAAGGAATTTATAGTGCTCCTATTCAAGAGCTAGACTTTGAAAGTATCTTTCCAGCTCCTTTTGACGGTGAATCCTATCTTGGATATTTAAAACGTCTCAAGTCGAAAGATAAAATGATTTCGATTAGCTTTGAAAAAGGCAATCAAGAATTTATTGATTCTCTAAGAAAATATCTTTCATCTCATATCGTTCAAGAAAAAAAAGAAAAAATTAATCTCAACGTTAACACTATTATTGCGACCAATGCCCATGATGCGGCGAATCTTCTGTCTAAAAATAACCTCTACCATTTTAATTTAGATAAAATTTCTTATCTTCCTCTATTTAGTACAACTGTCTTCACTCATACTCCCACACACTATCTGCAAAAATCATTTGGTTGCTTGTTTCCGGAAAAAAACTCTCCCGTTAAAGCCAAGGGAATTATTAATAATGGCCACTTATTTCCTAATCGTTTTCACTTTCCAGCTAAAGCTAGTTACACCTTTATTTCAAAACATGATCATTCGTTAGAAAATGACATGAATTATCTACAAATTATTCCTTTAGAAATCCATAAAAATTATTGGGCGAAAGCACTGCCCTTCTACAATTTTGAAAGACAAAAAATTATAACTCAATTAAAATCTCATTCGTTTAAAGAAAATATTTCGTTTGTGGGCAACTACTTGTCAGGCATTAGCCTTCGCCAAATAAATCTATTGGCAAGGAATTATGATAGCTTTTAATTATCGCTTAATCTTTTTAAAAAAATAGCTTTCTTTCCTGTAAGTGTTAATATCAAGAAAAACAGGAGGAAATCTTATGGAAAATTTACTACAAACACTTATGTCTGACTCACTGATTCTCTTTACCAAGCTACATAACTTTCATTGGAATATTAAAGGGCTTGAGTTTTTAAAAATCCATGAAAAAACAGAAGAACTTTACAATCATTTTTCTGAAAACTATGACTTTATCGCAGAACGACTTCTTCAAAGAGGAGCAAAGCCAGTAACCAACTTAAGACAAATACTTGAACTTGCTAAAATCCAAGAAGATTCTAATTCTGACTTTACACCTCAGTATGTTTTAACTTCTATTGCCAAGGACTTTAATTATTTAAAAGAACAATACAGCGTTTTGGCAAACTTAAGTGAAAATGATGTCACAACAAAATCTTTTGCAGAATCTCAGATTGCTTTTTTTGAAAAAGAACTATGGATGATTCAAGCGACTCTGGCGTAATAAAGCTAGGAATTCAAAAGATATATTTTTTATCTTTTGAATTTCCTAATATAAAAAAGTTCTAAGACCATAAAAAGAGCAAAGACAATATAAAGACCCGCTGTTTTAAAAAAAGTCCAAACATTAGTTGAAAAATAAATGGCTAGAATTGCCATGAAACAGCCATAAATCATTAAAAAAAAAGCCAGATGTTTTTCCAACATAAAAACAATCTCTTTTGCTAAATTAGGGTTGTTTGACTGTTCCATTAAATTCCAAAGGTAACTTTCATTTTTGCGAAGATTTAAAAGAAGTAATCCTCCCATAATTAAACCAGTAAAAAATGGTTGCAATTTAAACCACACCCCATCCTGAAAGAGATAGGAAATAATACCAAGAAGAATAATCAGAAAAATATTCATTTTCGAAAGAGAATGAACGTGGCCCGTAAAAACTTTTTCTAAAATAATCTCGAGCATTCCCAATAGAAAGCCGCCAATTAATGCGATTTTTAAATCATAATGAGACTCTAGATACCAATAAGCCAAAGCTGGTAAAAATGAAATCAGAAAAAAATTTTTCTGATTCATTTTTAATTAGCAACTCTACTTAATTTATTTTCGCAGTATTTTAAAAATAATCGCTTAAAAGCACTTGGATCAATAATCTCTATATTTTGTCCCATTGAACAAAGCCATTCATAAATATCATCACATGGATGAACGGATGCTGCCCAAATAGCACCTTTGCCATTTTTGCGGATCATAATGGGATTTCCAAAATAATGACAGTCTGGAGTTGTAATATCTACAGAGTCATCAATCTTTAAAATAAGACGCACACTTTTTTCATTAATCGCTTTTAATCCATTTAAATAATCATTCATTTCCATCGCAGAATAAAGAGGTTTAAAATTTTCAAAGAGCTCTTTCACGCAACTAATATTTTTCAGAGCTATATGAAAACAATCCCCCTGAGTGACATCTTCTCCAACAAGAGAAAGCTCTCCTTCTATTTTAATAATTCGATGTGGATAAATAATTCTCTCATCCATGTTTTTAAGCGTCACTTTCATCGTATTTTTATTCAGTAAAATCTCATAAATTTCTTGATTTAAAAGACCTATTTTTTTTCCTAAATGAACAATATTACTTTTGCTTGCAAATTCATCAATGCCACCAATTTCATTAACCATTTTAAAAAGATCAAATTGATCTTGCTGACTAATCTTTTTTAATGTGTCTAAAATACTTTGATCCAAATCTTGATGATCTTCATAACTTTTCTTAAGACTTTCTATTTTTAACAAATCAAAAAAATTGAGATTTAAATGAACAGAAGGTGTAGTCATTTTATAGATAGTCTTTTTATTTTCATCAAAAAGAATTTCAGCACCAATTTGTTGAAAAACATTTAAAAGAGAAAAGAAAGAATCTGAAGAAAGTGAGTATGCGGACAAGATATCACTTACTTTTACCGGTTCTTTTATGTTTTCTAAAAAATTAATTATATCCCAAAATTTTTTCTGTTTATTAAAATTAACAGCCATAAATCTCCCTACTATTCATAAATTATTTATCGGCTTTAAAGTTTATTGCTTGAGATTAATCTTGAGAAAATTTATTTATTAATCAAAGTGACAAATTCTTGAGGCAGTTCTGAGAAAAATTGGTAATGTTGCTGATCAAGTGATACTAATTCATATTTTGAAGAATGTAGAAATAAACGTGAAGCAACTTCTCCCCCATACAAAAAGTCTCCGATAATCGGAAAGCCTAATGCTGCAAGCTGTACTCTTATTTGATGCTTATGCCCTGACTTGAGTTTGATTTCAATTAAAGAAATTTTTTTAGCTTCGATATACTTCGCTGAAACTTCCATTTGAGCAAGTCTCGTATTTATGACTTCACTTTCAAAAGCCATTATTTTTGAACCTTTTTCCTCTGTATTTTTAATCCAATGCTCAATCAAACCATTGTACTTAAATTCTCCTCGAACAATTGCAGTGTATTTCTTTTCAATAATTGTAGTCGAAAAATTTTTTCTAAAATAGGAATAAAGTAAATCTGATTTCGCTAAAATAAGTAAACCAGACGTTTCAAAATCTAGTCTAAATAACAATCCCCTATCATAGGAAGAGTTATTTATCTTATCTATGTCATAGCGTCCCATCCCTAAAAGCCAAGACAAAACATTGTCGGTTTCATTATAATGAAGAGGATGTGAATGTAAATTTGAAGGCTTTTCGATGACAAGAAAAGAAGAATCTTCAAAAAGAATATTCAAAGATTCTGAATGATAAGCTGGCTTTATTTTTTTATCGTTTAGAAGATTAATAGGAAGTTGAATTTCTTTTTGAGAAAAAAAAACAAACTCCCGCTGTTTTTTCGTTAACTCTCTTTTAATTAATTGTTTAGAGTAGCCTAAATCGATGAGTAACTTTTCTAGTTTTGTTTCCTTCAAAGTACAAAAGGAAACAAACTCATTATTTTTCAAGCGGCAGTATACTTAATAACTTCAACCGGACAAGCCTCCGCTGCTTCTTGAACCAGTAAGCCATTATCCAAAGGAGCACCTGCTCGAATAATACAAGTATCCGCAGTGACCTCAAAAACTTCAGGATAAATTCCTTCACAAGCATCACAAACGATACATCCAGGCTCTATCCAAACCTTTGAAATAAGAAAATTAGGGATACTTTCCTTAGTCTCTCCCGCTGCGCTCGAGCCTCCCGTCAGTGGAGAAAATTTATCTGAAAAGATAGGATTAGTAGCAATTTTTAAATAAGCGCCTTTGCCTTGCACTTCAGTGGCAATAAAACTTCTTTCTGGAATAGAGTATTCTTCTGCTTTTGACTTTGTATTATCCTTATTGTTTTTCGCAATATAAGACTGAGCGGACTCTTTCGCCGAATCAAGGAGAGACTTAAAAGACTTTCCATTATAATTAAATTGAAAAACAACGCCATCCGTTGAAGAACCAACTTCAACGAGAATCTGAGCTTCATCAAAATGAGTTGCCCCAATAAACTTAGACCAAACCTCTCCGAGATCGAGATCCTCTACAAAGGAAGTTTTATAAGGACCAAAAGATGTATTCATCTCGAGTTGAGTTGGATTTCCTTTCGGGTTAAAAAGTTTTACTTTTATATAATCAATTTTAGCTGGTTCTTTTGATTCATCCCAATTAAAAGCAAACGCAAAGCCTTTTTTGCTTTTATTAGAAGTTAAATAAGTTATCTTCGGACCTCCGAAATAACGCTCCAATGCTCCTAACACTAAAGATGCCAAGGCTAAAGTAATAACCAAACCTAAAACCGCACCTATCGCCACGGCAAGCGCAATAAGACTAGTGAACACAAGTGTCTCCTTTAACTATTTTGGATCATTATAACCAATTTACTGCTAAGAATGAACCATTAATTTGCCTATTAGCTCTAAAAATGGCTAGAATTCACTTCGACTAAAAGGACTGCCCATGAAATATCTCTATCTTATCGCTGTACTCATTGCTGTTGTTTTACTTTTACTCCCTATTTCGCTGCTTACCTTTTGGCTTCCCTTAAGACTACGCCCTCGTTTTTTTTCGCCTTTTTGGAAAGCATTTGGTTTTTTTGTATTAAGTGGACTTGGAAGAATGAAAATCCACTCCGAAGACCATAGAAGCCCTGAGTATAGAAAAATCCCCCTTAAGGGCCTTTATATTGCCAATCATTTAAGTCTGGCCGATATTCCTCTGATCTGTGCTCAAGTTCAAATTGCGCCCATTATGAAAAAAGAGGTCCTGTATATCCCCATTCTAGGTTTTTGTGCTTGGGCAACTGGCAGTATTAATGTCGATAGAAAAAATCAACACTCTCGAATTCAAACCTATCATAAGTCAACTGAGCGCCTGAGCCTACCTCTCGCTCTCCAATATTACCCAGAAGGAACAAGGTCTAAAAATGGCAATCCTAAAAACTACACTGAAATAAAAACAAGACTGATGGAATACGCCTATAAACAAAATATCGCGGTGATTCCAATGAGTCTTTGTAATACGGAAAAGGTATTATCTGAAGGAATGATTAATACAGGGATTCACTTGGGAATAATTATACATCAAGAAGTGCTTCCCTCTGATTTTCACTCAGAGGAAAGTTTTATGACTTATTGTTGGGATAAAGTAATATCTGGACACGAAAATTTGAAAAAAGAACTTAATCTAATTCCAAAGCTTTGACCACCATGGGCCATTTTCATTTTTTTTCTTTTTTTCTATTTCTGCCTCAATTTTTTTTACTTCTTCACCCATTTTTTTACGAACCTCATTCACATCAACTTTCGTGAGGTTTGCGACATTTTGAGCCCAATTTTCTTTTCTCTTTTTAAGTTCTTCAAAATAAGCTTTTGCTTCTTTACACTCTGATGGCTTACCCTGCCAAGGATTGTTAATAATAAATCGCCCCTGATAATTTTCTCTATCCGGAGTGATTTGAAAAACTAAATCTTCTGGATGACTTATTTTATTATATCTTACATGGAGTCTTGTTATAAAAACTTCTGGATTTGCTGGCATTGGTGGCATAATCATACGAGCTTTAGAATTTACCTCATTAGAATGTCCCCAAAAGACTCCTAATTTTTTTAACTCTTCCTGACTCAGTGGATCTGCGGCACAAGGATCACACCAATTCATATCCCATGCATACTCGAGAAAGACAGATGATTTACCTTCTTTTTCCACGAGACTCGAAAACATTTTTTTATAAAAATCTTTGAATTCTTCAGAGTTTTTTAAATAGCCCGGAACCTCTTTATCCGATGGAATTTTAACAGTTCTGTAATTAGTTGTTTCAACTCTTCCGCTCTTGGTAAGGGCATAAATAAGGAGGTCTTGATCTTCAACCGCATTTACTGTTCCAAGTCTAATTGGAAGCATAAATTTAGGAGATTCAAAAGCCATTTGAATCGGACGAATGAAAGTATAGCCTTCTTTAGAAAACTTTTCTAAATTAATTTTAGCCACAAAAAATTTCATATTTTGTTTTATATAACTTCCTAATACATCACTTGCTCCTTCTGGAATTTTATAACCATTAGAAGTCAACCATTGCGTAAGACCTCCACTATCATTGGCCGATAAAATAAGGATGTCATATTCTCCGATAGCATACTGTACTTCAATTTTAACACCTAATTTTTTAGCAGAAGCATTCATTCCTAATGCTGCAGGAGCAGCAGCCATGGTTTTCATCGCCATATCCGCATACATCATACGATCACAGGGATTGGGATCAAAGTACTCAACCAGACGTGGGGCGGAATAAGCGTCGACATGGTCAACCAGAGCATTATCAGCAACATTAATCTGCCCCTTTTGAAGAATTTGTGGAACCGGAACAACCATCGCAAAATCCTTAACATCTCCTTGATAGTCACTGACCATCGTTAAAACCGTCTTATTTTCATCGCGAACTAAAACAACTTTTGAGGCTTTATTAAAAAGCTTGGCATCTGCTTTAGCGACATAAAAACCGCAAAAAGCAAAGGTTTGAAAAGCACTAAGAAGGGACAATAAGAGTATACTTTTTTTCATTTTTTCTCCATAAGTTAACAATTAAATCATATAGCATAAATACAAACGAAGTTGTAAACAATCCGTAAAAAACAGCACTTTTCATAAACTTAAAAAATTCAAAATAATAAGTAAACAGATTTACCATTAAAACAAAAAGCCACATCGCTTTTTTAGAAGATGGCGAAGTTTTAGGATCAGATAACATAAAGAAAACAAAAATAAAAAAAGAACCATTCTCAAGTGAATGAATAAGAATCTCAAGAGGATCTCCTAACCATGTGAGTCTCGCAAAGCGCAGAGAAATAAAAATAGTTAAAAATGCTAAAACTAAAGACAAACGATTCGCTAAATAAGTAACAAGTGTTCCCAAAATAAAAACCATGAAAATTAAAGAGTATTCATGCCCCCAAAGTCCTGGACTCACCCACACTCCTGGTAAAAACAATAAAGCCAAAACAATCGAAAAGTTTGTCGGATTAAAATAATGTTTTAATTTATTGGTAAAAATAAATTTATTTAAAATAGTTAACAAAGAAATAATCAGAGCTATATACCACATATGGGTTTTCACCAATAAGCAAAGTGAAAGTGAGGAGATAAAAGCAGATTTATAATTATAATCTCTTTGTAAAAACGTATCACATAAAAATTGTAAACTTAGTGCCGTCAAAACATAGATTGCAATGATCGTCCATTCTGGAAAAAAATCTGACTTAAAATAAAGGAAGGTAAGTAGCAGAATTTGAGTTGTCATTTGAATAAAGCGAGGATCTATTTTTTTCATATATAACTCTGTAAAAAATTAATCATTGGGCGATAAAAATTTTGTTCATTATGCAATAAGGCAAGTATTTTATTTTCATGTACAAGCCATAGATATTCATCTTCTTCATTTAGCACAATATCATTTCCATTTTTTATTTTCTGAATGGAATCATTTTCTAAATGAATTATCTTATAAGGTAAAAGTGTCGTGGGTAGAATTAGCTGATGATGATTTTCATCAAGCAAAGATTTTTCAATATCTTCAACCTCTAAAGCATTTTTACTGCCGATTGAGCCGATTGCCACTCTTTTCAAGCTCTCAAGATAACCCAATGTTCCCAAATGCTTTGCCATATCTTGAAATAAAGTTCTTATATAGGTTCCAGAACCAACTTCTACTTCAAATTCAATCATCGGAAATTGATAGCTGATCACTTTAAATGAATGTATTTTTCTTTCAACTGCCTCTTTTTTTATTTGAACACCTTCACGAGCCCAATAATGCAAAGGTTTTCCTTGAAACTTCGCAGCTGAAAAATAAGGAGGAGCTTGTAGATAGGTACCTGTAAATAATTTTTCAAAAGTACTTTGAAGAAAAGGAAGATCAAATTGAGATATCACTTCTTTAAAATAAGGTCCCTCATCTTTCTGAGTTATTTTTCCTGTCAAATCAAGTGAATCTGTTTCCGCTCCCAAAATTCCACGAGCCAGATAAGTCTTTGGCAAATGTTCGTGTATTAAATCATTAAGCCTTGCGGCTCCAGCAACACCTACGAGCAACACCCCTTCAGCAAAAGGATCGAGCGTTCCAAAATGCCCTATTTTGCCGTAGCCTGGTGCAATTTTTTTCTTAAGAATGCGAATCAAATCATAAGACGTACAATTATTTTTTTTATTTAAAGGAATAATACGAGGTTGCCAAAAAACCTCTTTAAATTTTGCCATTAGCCATTTTTGAGAAGTTCTAATATTTTATTTTCATCCTCAAATTGAGAATTATAAATAAAGTTAATATGAGGAGTGTGACGAACTTTTAAAGTTTTAGCGAGTAAACTTCTAAATTTACTTTCAATGCCTGCAAGTGCTTGTGCGATCTCATCTTTTTCTTCCACTTTAAAGCTATCCCAATAAATTTTAGCCACGGAATAGTCATTATTTAACTCTACATGAGTAATACTGACAAAAACTAAACGTGGATCATTGAAAGAACGTCTGAGAGTCTCACTCACTTCGGTCTTAAGACGTTCTTCAAATTTTAATTTATTAAACTTATTTTCTTGTTTCATTCTTTATAACACCGCGCTGCCTGGGACTGATTCCAATTTTCTTTTTGTTTCTTCCATTTTATATGCTTCAAAAATATCATCAACACGCACATCATTAAAATTCTCAAGAGCGATACCGCATTCAAAAGTATTTTTAACTTCTTTCACATCATCTTTAAAGCGTTTTAAAGAGGATAGTTTTCCGTCAAAGACAATTTTTTGATCGCGCAGAAGTCTGATATTACAACCTCTTTCAATCCTTCCATCAATAACAACTGAACCTGCAATAAGTCCAATTTTAGGGATATTGAATGTTTCTCTAACTTGAGCTCTACCAACATATACTTCTGTTTTCTCCGGAGCAAGAAGACCTTCTAGAGCGAGCTTAACATCATTGATAACTTCGTAAATAATCGAGTATGTCTTAATATCAACACCATACTGCTCAGCTAACTTGCGTGCGGTTGTCACTGGACGCATATTAAAACCAATTATAAATCCCTTCGATGATTCTGCCTGCTGTACATCACTATCTGTAATAGCTCCAACTCCTCCACCAATAACGTTAACTCCAACCTCGCTGTTTGCAAAACTCTCTAAAGCATCCTTGATGGCTTCGTAAGAACCTAGAACATCCGCTCTAATAATAAGTGGAAGAATTTTCTTTTCAGACTTATCACTTGCTCCAAAGAAATCTTCCAATGAAAGTTTTTTCTTACCAGCTGATTCTAATTTCTTTCTTTCTAAAATTCTATTTTCAACAACTTTTTTAGCTTCACGATCATTTTTAACAACGTAAATAGTATCTCCAGGGCTAGCAATTCCATCTAACCCAAGAACCTGAACAGGGGTTGATGGGCCCGCACTCTTAAGAGCTTTTCCCGTATAATCAACAAGACTTCTCGCTCGTCCGTAAGTTTCTCCTACAACCAATGAATCTCCTTGATTAAGCATTCCTGATTGAACAAGTATCGTTGCGACAGGACCTCGTCCTTGCTCTATTTTTGATTCAATAATAACACCTTGAGCAGCTCCCTTCGGACTTGCCTTTAACTCCATCATCTCTGCTTGTAATTGAATTGCTTCCAAGAGATTATCGACTCCAGTTCCTTTTAATGCTGAAACTGGGATAAATTGAGTCTCGCCCCCCCATTCTTCAGCAACAAGTCCGTAGCCCATAAGCTCTTGCTTAATTTTATCTGGATTCACACCTTCTTTGTCCATTTTGTTAATGGCCACGATAACTGGAACCTTTGCATTTTGAATAAATTTAATCGATTCTTTGGTTTGTGGCATGACACCGTCATCCGCTGCCACGACCAACACAACGATATCCGTTAAGTTTGCTCCACGTTGACGCATATTCGCAAAAGCCGCGTGGCCTGGAGTATCCAAGAACGTAATGGTAGCACCATTTACTTCAACGCTGTAAGCTCCAATATGTTGTGTAATTCCTCCTGCCTCAGAAGAAACAACCTTGGCATTTCTAATGTAGTCAAGAAGAGTTGTTTTCCCATGATCTACGTGTCCCATAACGGTAATAATTGGATTTCTCAGAGGAAGATCACTTGTAACCTTAGTCTCAACTTTAAGAACTTCATCTTCTTTAAAAGCTTTATTCTCAACGCGAAATCCATAAAAAGAAGAAATCTCATTTACGAGTCCCATTCCTAAATAGTCTTCTGCCTTTACTAATAAATTTAACTTTAAAAGATCGTTCACAAAAGTTTCAAATTTAATCGAAAGTTTTTGAGCCAAATCGCTCGCAGTACATCCATCAAAAACATTAATGTATTTTTTATTTTCTTTTAGTTCAGTGATCAGTGTTTTCTTACCTTCTCCCACAAATATTTTTTTTCTTTTTGCTGGAGCATAAAGAGTCGCGGCACCAACGATTGTTGTTGCGAGCTTCATCTCTTCATCAGCTCGGAGCATCGTAATATCTTTTTTAACAACTTTTTTAGACATCAATGTTGCCAAATTACCCAAACGTTTTTTCTTGTCTTTTTTATCTTCGTCTGAATCTTCACTCTCTGAATCAACAGTTGTTACTGGAGCAAAACTATGTGTGTCTAAAGGATTTCTCTTCGCAGTTTCAGGCTTTGCCTCTGGAATAAAAATAGGTGTAAAGCTATGTAATTTTTCTTTGTAAAATTCTTTTTTCTTTACGGGCTCTTCACTTTCGCTTTTAGATACTGACGCAGTAGGACTTTGTTCTGCTGCTGCAATATTTCGAGGAGCCTCTTCTTTTTTCTCTGGCATGCTCACGATTTTTAAACCACGAGGTCTGTCGTCAATAGTGTCTTTCTTTTTTAAAATAGTGTTCTTAGATGCAGCCACCACTTCTTTGACAACCACTGGTTCAACTATCTTTTCTTCTTCAATTTTCACTTCAGTCTCTTGATCATTGCTTTCTTCCGCAATAACGGGTGACGGAGCAGGCTCTTGCAGCTTCACTTCAACAGGTGCTTCTATTTCTTTTTCTTCTGTTTTTTTTCTCACAACTTTGCGAACAACTTTTTTCGTTGCTCCCTCAGTACTTTTTGAAGCAACCTGAGGATAAAGAGCTTTTCTCGCTGTATCAATTTGTTCTGGCGTCAAACTAACCATATGGTTACGTACATCCATCCCAATTGACTTTAATTTTTCAACTAAATCAATTGCTCCGAGATCCCATTCTTTAGCTAGTTCAAAAACTTTTTTAGTCATTCTATTCTCCCGAATATTTTATTTTAGCTTAAATACAGCTAGCTCTTCTCTCAATCTTCTTTCTGCTTCAGAAAACTTATCAGCATCAATTTGTGTCTTGTTTGAAGAACTATTTTGTTGATAATAAGCTTCTCTAGCATGAGGCACTGCTGATGCAGAAATAACTTCTTCATCTTCTTCTGGCTCACTTTTCACACTACCGCTCTCAATTGCCGTACTTGCTTCAGTAACAATCGTCTTTGCCAAATCAAGAGTAATCCCCGCCATCTTCGACAAATCAGTTGCTTCGCTTGCACTTAAATCAACGATAGACATGATACCAAGCTGTACAAGCACTTGAGCAAGAGATTCCGTAACTGATTTCAGTTGCACTAAATTCATTACGGCAGCACTTAACTTCACCTGTAATTTTGACTTAGAAATAATATTAATTTTCCAACCGGTCAGCATCGCCGCTAGACGCACATTCTGGCCACGTTTACCAATTGCCAAGGATAGCTGGGCATCATCAACGATAACATCTAAAATTCGATCTTCGTAATTAGACATGATTGAAGTAATTTCCGCTGGTGCAAGTGCTGCCTTCGCAAATGATTCGTGATCCTCTGCCCAACGAACAATATCAATTTTTTCACCTTGCATTTCGTTTACAATGTTTTGAACTCTTGAACCTTTCATCCCTACACAAGCTCCAACTGGATCAATATCTCTGTCCGCAGTATAAACAGCAATTTTCGCTCTATGTCCTGGCTCTCTTGCGGCAGCCTTTATTTGAATTGTTCCATCTGCAATCTCTGGTACTTCAATATTAAATAATTTAACTAAGAAGAGAGGGCTTGTTCTTGAAAGTCTAATTTCAGGACCTCTATTAGTCATCACAACTTCAGAAAGATAAGACTGAACACGATCTCCTGGTTGAAACGTTTCGCCGTAAATAATTTCGCGTCTCGGAAGCACCGCATCGGCTTTTCCAAGATCAATAATCACGTTTCCTTTTTCATAACGACGTGCAATTCCGGTAACGAGTTCTCCCTCGCGGTGTTTAAATTCTTTAAACAGAATATCTCTTTCAGCATCTCGTACTTTTTGGAAAATAATTTGCTTTACTGTCTGAATATCAACACGAGTAAAGCCAGGATTTTCTATTTTAATCCCAAGTTGATCGCCCACTTCACAATCGGGATCGAGTTCGCGCGCTTGCGTCTTCGTAATTTCAACAATTGAGTCTCTTACTTCATTAACAACGTTTTTAAATTGATAAATTTCAATATCGGCATCTGCTTCATTGTATTTAGCTTCGTATTCTCCTTGAATACCAAATTTTTTACGTGCGGCGACAATAAATGCTTGCTCAATGGCGGCAACAACAATAAATCGCTCAACGCCTCTTTCTTTAACAATTAAATCTATCACTCTATTTAATTCTGAAAAATTCACACTGACTCCTTTATATCTATATCCATATTTAATTTTTTCTTTGCTTTTTTTATCAAGGAAAAAGGAATAACAACTAAATTTTTTTCAACATCTATTACGATATGATCTTCCTTTGCCGTTTTTAAAATTCCGTCGATTTTTCTCAATTTAAAAATCTTTTTATCAACTTCTTTATTGAGTTCCTCATCTAT
>CAYQEW010000011.1:0-21025 GCA_964416605.1 uncultured Bacteriovoracaceae bacterium
TTTTCATTGGAACTTCTGCCTTGTGAAACAACAGACCTTTTCGCATTTGAGCAATGAAAGAAAACATTTTTATTTTACTAGATAATTTTTCGCGATGATTACTTTGAAGAATTTTTTTAAGTTGATGCAATAATTTTTTATATATTTGTATATTTTGATAAAAATGTGAGGAAGTATTATTTTCCTGAGAACCAAGATGGCGAAGCCATTCAATAATAGAGGGTTCACTTAATGAAGCAGGTTGACGCTCAGAAATAACACTCTTGGAAGCTTGCCAATAGGCAAGAGGAATACTGAGGGCAACGAGTAATATAAAAATAGATACAATCTTCTTTTTCACATTAAGTAATCGGCATTTTGTGTCGATAATTTTATATGCAAAAATTTTTTTTTATTTTTTATGTATTAATACTGATGAGTTGCAAAAAAGAGCCAATGGTACCCACTACTGAAGTAGTTCAGCCGCCTATCATTAATGCATCTGTGCCGAATCGGTTCGGATTTAATACGATTTGGATGCATGGTCTTGTTTATAATTCTCCCACATCTGCCATTTCAGAGGTGAAGAATGCGCTCAAGCTTTTGAATCATCCTATTGTGCGATTTCCAGGAGGATCAATTGGTAACTACTATCACTATAATGGCAAAGATTATGGTTTTTGGTCACAAGGAAATCCTGCGGTAACTGGAGAGAATTTCATCGTCAAATTTGCAGATATTGTGCAAAGCGCTGGCTCTCCGGTGGCTTATGTTCTCAATATTTTAGAACATTTTCAAAATAGATACCCTGAATATATAAACCTTAACCTACAAAATAATTCAGCTTTTTATCCCCAATATGATGAGGATGATGATTATTTAATCAATGAAAATTTGCAAGCCATTGAGTATCTTTTACAAAAGGGCATAAAAATTCCCATTATTGAAATAGGAAATGAACTCACTCTTTATCCCAGTTATTTTGGAATTAATTTAGCAAAGTTTAGTTATAAAGATGACCCAGTTGCAGTACAAAATGTTGTCAAGCCGAGTATTGATAGATATCTGAATGTTATTGTGCCTCTTTATAAATCTAAAATAAATCAACTTATGACACAATATGGTCAATCTCTTCCTAAATATGGAGTTCCAATTCACACCATTCGATCTGGAAGAAAGTATTATGGAGACACTCGCTTCTTTTTATCTTATTGGAACGAGCGAATGAAAGTGGCAAATGTTGATGCGTTGATTCCTCATAATTATTTTGATTTTGGCTCTAATTCGAGTCCCTCGGCGACTCTCTTGCGTGGACGAAATGAAATTCAAAATGCCAAAGTTATTTTTAATGAGTATAAATCTATGTTTGGGAGCAAGCCCTTGTGGCTCACAGAATTTAATATAACGGCTCCAGAGGGAACTAAAAATAAAAATACTGGAAGTGTTATTCATGCACAGCTTTTAGATGAGTTTATTCAAGCTATTGTAGGTGAATTTAATGTTGAGTATTATTTTCTTCATCAAATTTTTACAGATGGAGAGGGGTACGGAACGATTCACAAAAAGATTATTAATCCCGGCTATGCATTTCCTGTGAATAGTCTTACTAGCAATGGAGTAACAGGTCTTAATCCCTCTTATGGAAAAAATTTATATTATAGTTATGTATTTTGTTGGGCGGCTCAAAAAATGGGAACCTCTACAGCTAATTTAGATAAATTACGAAATGAGTATGGTTGCCCTTTTTAAATAGGTAAATAAAATGGTAAGTTTTTCGCATGAAAAAAATCTATCATTTGTTTTTGTTTTTTACTTTTTGGTTTAATTACTCAGCTTATTGCTTGCAGGTTGTCTCCCCTGATGGAAAACCTCTTGCAGGCGTTATGGTGACGCAAAAGCTGAAAAGAGTTATCCAGCCAGACACCAGTGATAATGGTTATGCACAGCCTCTTGTGCCCCAGTTAGTTGTTCCTGAAATCACAAAATTTACTAATGTCGATGGTGAAGTTTTTTTTGAAAAACGAAACGAACTTATGGAGTACCGGTTGCGCCAAATGGGCTTCAAAGATTTGGAGATGACGAGTGATCAGAAAATAATTTTAGAAAAAGAAACCGACCCAGAAAAACTTGCAGAGCAAAAAACAGCCAATATTTGGCTAGGCGCCCTTGATGTTGGAAACGAGCAAGATAAAATAATATTTAAAATGCAATGTGGCTTTTGCCATCAACAGGGAACATCTTTTACCAGAGCTCAAAGAAGTCCTGCGGAGTGGAAAGAAGTGAATTCTAGAATGGTTCGCTATGGGTCGCGCCTTCCTTCTGATCTGCAAAAATCTTTGCCGCAAAAATTATCATCAGGTTATCAGAAACTACGCACTCACTTAGAATTACTTGCTAAAGCTCCCAATTGGTCTAGCGATCTTTCTCATGTGACACTGAAAGAGTGGCCCATTGGAGATAGTATGTCGCAGGTTCACGATATGATTGTGGGAATGAATCACAATATTTATGTGGCAGACAATATTCAGGATAGGCTTTATGAAATCAATCCACTCACTAATCTGGTCACAGTCTATAAAATCCCTCATTTAAAAGATGATGTGCCTGGAGGCCTTATTGCCGCGAGACTGAGAGAGTTTCCCAAGCATGACAGTACTTCGAACGCACATTCGCTAACACAGTCAAAAAAAGATGGACATATTTTTATCACTCCCTCCGCGCAAAGACGTCTTATAGAATTTGATCCAATAAATAAAAAATTTCTCCTTCATGAAATGAGTGAGGGGTTTTATCCCCATACAATCAGAATGGATAGTCAGGACAATGTATGGTTTACTTTAGCTCTTTCTAATCAAGTGGCAAAATTTGATCGACAAAAAAAATCATTCACCTATTTTGATTTACCAGCCAGAAGTTTCAAGGAAAAATTGATCACCAAAAATATCGGCTTTCTTTTTAAGCTGATGAGTTGGGGGGTTCCGCTATCTAATTGGCTTAAGATTGATCGAGATTTTAACGGCACTCCTCTTGTCTATGGAATAGAAATAACGACTGATGATACCGTCTGGATTGCGCGTCTTCATACCAATGAAATAGGTCGAATCGATCCAAAAACTCATCAGGTAGAAATGATAAAAACACCTTTCTGGGGACCGCGCCGTTTGCGTGCAGACAAAGAGGACAATTTGTGGATTACCGCTTTTGGGGAATCTAAAATTGCAAAATATAGTCCTCAAAATAAAACGTTTAAATTATTTGATTTGCCAGTTAATCCCAAGGGAAGTGAAACACCCTACTCTCTTAATGTCGATAAACAAAGGGATTTGGTTTGGGTGACCGGAAATCAATCTAACGCCGCTTATGTTTTTGATATCAAAAAAGAAAAGTGGATTCACAGCATTCCTTTTTCTCGTCAAACCACGTTTACTCGCGATTTTGACTTTGCGCCCGATGGAACGGCTTATACTTCAAATTCTAATTTTCCCAGTTGGCAAATTGAGGATTCACAACCGACGCTTATTCAGATTAAGCTAGAGTAGTATTCGAAAACTTCGCGTGAAGTTTTGGTGGGTATAAATCCAAATTCGTCTTTAAGTTTTTTGTTGTCTAGAATAGGTCTGTATTTTAAAAACATTGTTTGCTCTGGCCCATATTGAGTGAGTTTAAAAAATTTAAGAATGTACAGTGCCCATTCAATAAGCTTTGCGGGAATTTGAATGATGGGTTTTTTGAGAATATATCCGCGCTCTTTAAGTGAAACATAACCATCGCCAGCGAGATTATAAATTCCATATTTTTCTGAAAAAATGCTTTGCTTAAAACAAGCAATCGCATCTTGATCCCAAATAAAGCTAAAACCACTTTCGGTGCCGCAAATACCAAGTTGAATTTTCTTTTTAAAAAGATCTGTGATTTGATTATTTACTTTTTCGCCAAGAATTGTTGTGATACGAAAAATGGTTTGCTCAAGATCTGGATAAAGCTCTCGATATTTTTTAAGTTCTTCTTCGATAAGTCTTTTATGATAAGAGTAAGCAAATTCATAATTGCCTCGAATGGGATCGGTTTCAATAAGAGGTTTGATATTTTCTGGATAATAGCCGTAAGCCGCACCACTAGAAGAAATAATAAGACGTTTTACTTTAGCTTGAATGCAAGCATTAAGAATATTGTGTGTGCCCTCCACATCGACGCTGTACTCAAACGCACGATTTGATTGACCAGAAGGAGTGACAATAGAAGCTAAATGAATCACACAATTAATTTGATATTTTTGCAAAAGATCAAAAGCTTTTTTCTCACGAACATCCAAATACTCAAATGAAACTCCTTCTTCTAATACTTGAGGATGTTTAATATCAGCGGCAATAAGGTGATGAATACCCAGTATTTCTTTTTCTTTCGCGAGTTCTTGCGTTAAAAGACTTCCGAGATAACCACAGGCACCAGTAATAAGAATATTTTTCATGTTTTTATTTTATGGAAAATTTTTGTGAGGACAAGTCCTGTTATCATTTGAGAAACTCCCCACCAAGCAACAATCATAGCCATTCCACCTAGACCCTGAAAAAATTGAAAGACTAAAGCGAGCCCTAATGCAGTGTTTTTTATCCCTGAAGAGAAAACAATACCTTTTTTGTCATAGTGATTGAGTCGGAGCACGGAGGCAAGACAGTAACTTCCTCCAAAGGCAATCAGGTTATGCAACAAGGTAATGCCAACGATTAAATGAAAATAGGCAAAAAAATATTTATAATTAGCAGATAGAGCTCCTACAATAAAAAAAAGAAGAAAAAGAAAAGAAATTTTTTTCATTATTTTTTTTATTTTTTGCGAGACATTTGGAAAGTAATGTACGAAAAGAATTCCTAAAAAAAGAGGCACTGCCAGAAGAAGAAACACACCTTCAAACATTTCTTTTGGACTCACGTGAATCATGGTGAGGGTATTGTGAGCGTTAGGAATATGAGAGCCCCAAAAAAATAAAAGTGAAGACATACAAAAAACGGAAAGAATAGTAGAGATTGAGGTAAGGCCTACGGAAAGGGCAATATTTCCTTGGCTCATGGAGGTAAAAAGATTGGCGAGGTTTCCCGCTGGACACGTTGCGACCATCATTAAACCCAATGCAATGCTGACTTTAAGGGGAAAAATTAAAATCAACAGATAAGTGAAAAGAGGGAAAAAAAGAAATTGAAAAGATAACCCCAAGAAAAGATTTTTAGGGTTTTTAATAAGATTTTTAAAATCATCTTTTTGAATATCTAAAGCAACTCCAAACATAATACAAGAAATAATAAGTTTAAGTATGATTAGACTATTTGTGTTGAGATTTAACTTGATTAAATCAATATCCATCTTGCCCTTTTCTTTTATATTGTTTACTCTATTACATTGTGAAGTTTATAACACTTATTACTCTATTCTGCTGCATTTCTTTGTTCTTAGGAAGAACAATTGATACTTTAGAAATTGATGTTTCTGAATACTCCACCGTTGAGTTTGAAGGACAAATAGATCAAGGATTAAGTCATTTTATTTTAGCAATTATCGATTTCAAGTCTGAGCAGCTTAACTATACTCTTAAAGAAAAAATTCAGTTTTTAGATAATTTTAAAAACAGTTATAAGTTTTATTTTATCCCAATTCTTGAAGGAAGAGGTCCACCTATTTGTTAAATGTCTTTTCTATGGAAAATGTTTAACAAATTATAAAAAGGATTTCTTCTATGAGTATAGAAAATAAAAAAGAATTATTGATTAACGATTTTAAGTCTGGTCTTATTGTCGCTCTCGTTGCTCTACCTCTATGCCTTGGTATTTCTCTTGCTTCAGGTGCACCACTTATTTCAGGAGTTATTGGAGGGATTATTGGCGGTATTGTTATTGGTTTTTTAAGTAATTCTCATGTGTCCGTAAGTGGGCCCGCGGCAGGACTAGCAGTAACGGTTTTTGGAGCGATTAAAGATCTGGGGAATTTTGAGATTTTTTTATGTGCGGTTGTGGTTGCAGGTTGCGTACAACTCCTCATGGGATTTTTAAGATTAGGAGGATTTGCGAAACTTCTTCCTCATAGCGTTATTGAAGGAATGCTCGCATCTATTGGTATTCTTATTGTGATGAAACAAATTCCTTACGTTTTGGGAATTGTGAAGTTTCAAGGCTACAAAGAGCTTTTTACAAATTTCTCTAATGCCGGAATGGTCATGGGACCCTTGGTAATTGGGTTAATTTGTTTGGTTCTTTATATTATTTATAATACAACTTCTTTGAAGACAGCCAAAATTTTTAAAACGATTCCTTTTTCTTTAATGCTTGTTATTTTGGCAAGTATTTTAGCGGTTACGATTCCTTTTCCTATTTTAGAAGAACATTTTGTGGATTTAGGACATTTGGAAAATGGTTCATTTTGGGAGGTTTTTAAACACCCAGATTTTACTTATATTTTAAGATATGATGTTTTAAAATATGGTTTTATTATTGCGATGATTGCTAGTATTGAGACACTTCTTTGTATTGAGGCAAGTGATAAACTGGATCCAGCGAAACGCATTACAGACACCAATAGAGAGCTTAAAGCTCAAGGATTAGGTAACGTTATTTCAGGTCTTATTGGAGGGATTCCCCTTACTTCCGTTATTGTTCGCACTTCTGTCAATATTAATGCAGGAGCAAAATCTAAGTTTTCGGCAATCATTCATGGCTTTTTGTTACTTATAAGTATTGAATTATTTCCAAATCTACTCACTAAAATACCCTTAACGGTTCTCGCAGTTATTTTAGTGGTAGCAGGATATAATCTAGCTAATCCAAAACTTTTCAAAAAAATGATTTCTCATGGATACAAAGATTTCATTCCTTTTTTTGCGACAATTATTGGTATAGTTTCTACTGATTTATTGATTGGAGTTGTTATTGGTGCAGTTGTCGCTGCGATCATTCATTTTGCGACAAAAAAATGAGGTAATTTATGAGTTATATCACAGAAACAGTGGAGGAAACCGTTCGGTTTCTTCCCAATATTCGTCCGTTGACCGAATTCCTTCATTTAAATATGCTTCCAGGATTAACGGCAGAGCCTTTTTGGAAAGCGATGCAGGATTCTTCTACCAAGTATTCCTTCATTCCTTTTTTGTCTATTTCTTATTATCAAGAAAGATATGCAAAAGGCGATATTGATAGAGGGCTTTTAGAACGAGAGCTTGCAGAAAAAAATCTTTCTATCGATGCTTTGTTTCGCAAACCCTTAGATATTCATTTTCCCGAAAAATCTTATAGACCTCTCCATCAGATTATTAATCAACGATTAGAGCAGTCGATTAGTGAGATTACTGAATCTCTTTTAGTGAGAATTCTTTCTCATTATTATGATCAAGGATTCTCGTTGTTTCCCATGCCTCATAATGAAAAAGGATTGCTCGCGACTTTTTTTGATTTAGTGACACATTCTTATATTGATCTTTATCCCATGGATAAAAAAGATGTTGTTTTTTATAAAACCCAAGAAGCGGAAGAAATCGTAGAAAGTATTTTAAGCGAAATGTTTGACGATGAGTCTTTAAAAAAACTTTATATTGAAGAGTGCTTTCTTAGTCTCAAGGGATGGTCTGGTTTTATTCTTAGTGTGGATCGTGAGCCTTACCTGCTGTTAGATACCAAAAAAGGTACTCTTATAGAGATGCTCGCTTTGAGACTTATGATTGAGACAAGTTGGATTAAAAAAATTCATGGCAAAAACATACGTATTTTTAAAAATGAGGTAGCTCCAGATCGTCTTCTGAAAAAACCAATGTTTTCTCAAGAGGATTGGACTGCGTTAGAAGTTTGGCATGAAGCTTTTGAAAAAACATATTATAAAAATATTCTCAAAAATATTTCGGCATTTTCTCCCAAGGTAAAAAAGAAAGATTATCTTATTCAAGCAATTTTTTGTATTGATGATAGAGAATGTGCTCTGCGAAGATTTCTTGAAGACATCGATGAGGAAATCGAAACCTTTTCTACTCCAGGTCATTTTGGCCTAGATTTTTACTACAAAGAAACGGACCATAGTTATCCTCAAAAGCATTGTCCTGCGCCGGTTAACGCGAGTTTTCTCATTCAAAAAAAACGTGGAGAAGTGACTCAGAAGACCAGAAAATTTAAATGGCAGCAGCGAAAAAATCATTCTATTTTTCATGAATTAGGAAATACATTTTTTGATGGAATAAAGTTAAGTCTTCTTTTTGCGAAAGATGTTGTCTTTCCCTCTAGTGCTAAAAATGTAAAAGCTACAAGTGTGAATGATTCAGATTTAGTCTTTAAGCTTTTTAGAAGTACTGACAGTGAAAAAATGCATGATAAATTTTTGGGTTATACTAAGGATGAAGCGGCTTTAAGATTAGCTAACGTGTTTAAAAGTATTGGACTTGTGAATCATTTTTCTAAAGTTGTTTTTATTGTAGGACATGGTTCGACTACTTCTAATAATCCTTATTTTTCTGCCTATGGATGTGGTGCTTGCTCTGGACGAACGGGTAATATTAACTCAATTGTTTTTTCTTCTCTTGCTCAGGATGAAGAAGTGCAAAATATTTTGCGGGAGAAACATGGAATTGATATTCCACGAGAAACAAAATTTTTGCCCGCGATGCATGATACGACAAAAGATACATTTACTTTTTATGGCAAAACAACGGAGGGTACTCAAGATTTAGTGAGTCGCTTTAACGAGGTTTCGCAGATGGCACTCAAAAAAAATGCCAAACTTCGCTGTGATGATTTTGAATTAGTTTCTAAACAGTTAACAGATGATCAGGCTTTGCAGGAAACGGTTAAAAGAGCTTTGTCTATTTTTGAGCCAAGACCAGAGTTAGGTCATACTAAAAATGCTTTGTGTATTGTGGGTCGCAGGTCGAGTACTCGCGGTTTTTCTTTTGCGCGTCGAGCTTTTTTACAGTCTTATGATTTTTCGATTGATCTAGAGGGAGCTTTTCTGAATGCTATTTTGTCAGCGGCAGTTCCAGTGTGCGGTGGTATTAATCTAGATTATTTTTATTCTAAGATGAATAATCGTGGCATCGGCGCAGGCAGTAAGTTGTCACATAATGTTGTAGGGCTTGTAGCACTTTCTCACGGAACAGAAGATGATTTACTCACAGGACTTGCCTATCAAATGATTGAGCTTCATGAGCCTATTCGCATTATGTTTGTGATTGAGCAAAAAGTAGAGGTTGTTGAAAAGGTCATTCGCGGTAATCCTGGAATATGGCCCTGGATAAAGAATTCTTGGGTGAAATTTGCTTGTGTCGATCCTGATACAAGAGAAATTTATTATTTTGCAGATGAAAAATTTTCTTTACTCAAAGAAGGTAATTTATGATTAGTTATATTCTACTTCCCTATCTTATTCCTTTCTTTTTCGTTTTAAGCACACTTGTTAAAAGCTATGATGAATCGAGTCTTCGCAAAATAACATCACTGACTTTACTGATTCCTTTTTTTGCGACTCTTTTTCTGATTGGTTTCTATATTTTCAATGGAAACTCCCCAATTGAAATTGATTTATTTCAAGTTCCTTTAGGGCATCATCATTTTTCTGTGAATCTTTATATTGATGAATTGACTTTAGTCATTCTTTTTTTAACCGGTTATCTTTCTTATTTGGTGGGTAAGTTTAGTCATTCTTATTTGCATCGCGAAAGAGGTTATCAAAGATTTTTTAGAACGGTTCATCTTTTTATTTTTGGTTTAGAAATTCTTGCTTTGGCTGGATCACTGGATTTATTTTTTGTGGGATGGGAGATGATTGGTCTTTCTTCATTTCTTCTTATTGCGTTTTATCGCGATCGCACTAAACCGGTTAAAAATGCTTTTCGCATTTTTTCTATTTATCGAATTTGTGATGTAGGTCTTCTTGTCGGTGCCATTGTATCTCACATTCTTTGGCATAATGCAGATCATTTTAAAGAGCTTCTTGTGAATGGTCAGGAAATTCAAACGATGCTTAGTTCTTCTTCTATTACTCTACTTGGTTTAATGCTTTTTTTTGCAGCTCTTGGCAAGTCAGCGCAGTTTCCTTTTCTAAACTGGCCCGCAAGAGCGATGGAGGGGCCAACTCCTTCAAGTGCGATTTTCTATGGAGCACTTTCTATTCATTGTGGGGTTTTTTTGCTTTATAGAACTTATCCTATTTGGTCTCATTCTTTGGTCGTTAAATTAGTCATTGTCGGTATAAGTTTACTCACGATTGCTTTAGCAACTCTCATTGGGCGAGTGCAGTCTAATATTAAGGGACAAATTGCCTACGCTTCCGTAAGTAATATTTCCATTATTTTGATTGAGCTTGTTTTAGGTTTGAAGGTTTTAGTACTGATCCATGTTATTGTGCATTGTTTGTTTCGTTGCTATCAAATTCTCACCTCACCCTCTTCAGTGGTTGATCACGTGCGAGTCCTTGATACCAACGTGCTTAAAAACAAGCCTTGGGGAAGTTTTTTACCAGAAAAGCTTCGCATGACTTTATTTTCTTTTGCTATGCAAGAGGCTTATTTGTCTAATACAGAACGAGGTATTTTTATTTTTCCTGCTTATAAAATAAAGATTTGGGCAAGAAATATTCTTTCTTCTTATTTTGCTCTTCTTTTTCCGATTGGAATCGCCATTGGTCTTACTTTTCTTTTAAAAGAACTAGAGTGGCATATTGCTATCTCCTATTTCTTTGCTTGCATGGCTGTTTTCTTTTCTCTTAAGAGTCTTGTTTCCCTTAAACACCCTTCTCTTATTTGGAATATGTTTTTAGCGATGCAGGTATGTCTTTCTTTATCCTACTTATTTTTTAACTTAGAAGCATGGCATGGACTTTTCTTTTATTTAATAAGTGTTATTCCTTGTTGGATATTGGGTAAAATGGGACTTAGAAATTTTGAAGATATTGAGATGACAAAATTTAATGGTCTCTATGTCACTGCACCAAGAAGTTTTCTTTTTTTCATGATTGCTTTTATTGGTGTATCGGGATTTCCTTTTACCACTTCTTTTTGGGGTGAAGATTTAATTCTCTCAGAACTCTTTAAAGAATCAACAATTCTTTGTGTTTTATTTGGTTTTCTCATGATGATGAATGGACTTATTTCTGCTCGTATTTTGGTGAAGACATTTTGGGGATTTCCTTCTAGGATTATGTATTAATTTTATCAAGGAAAGAAAAAATGAAAAAATTAGGTTTATTGGTAATATTATTTGTGGCGAGCTTAGCTTGGGGACACTCTTTTGCTCCTGTGACAGTAAAAACGAATAAGTATAAATTGTATGAGTCGGCGGGATTTAAATCCGATGAGGTAGATCACAAAGAATGTGCTGTGGCAACATCCCTGAACCAAAGTGGAGAAGCCATTCTTTTGAGAATGGGAGTCATTGGCTCTACGGCAAGTTATTTTGGTTGGGATATGGAAATTCCTCTTAAAGATTTTCCTCTTAAAAAGGGATATCAAAAAACTTTTGCCACTCCGGGCTTATCGACAATGCTTCTTACTTATAATGGCATTGAATTAAAATTTCAGTGGCTTCGCAAAAGTGGTTTATGGAATATGATTTATCCTTTTACCTTAACAACTGATGCAGAACTTAAAGTGATTAAATCTTTTAAAGGTAATTTACAGGGTTACGATACGAATATTTTTGGTAACCCCGTTAACCATATCTCAGAGGAATGTCAGTTCTAGTTATTCTTTAGGCTCTATAGCACAACTGGTGTACCAAGTTGTGCTATAAGTTCCCTGCACTAACGAAAGAGCAGGAACCCCGGTATAGTTAAGTCGAATACTTCCTTCTCCTGATCCATCACCTGGAAAAACGGTTACACCAAAAGGTAGACTGCCTAATACGGGGCCACCTCCCCCCATTGCAACAACATCAAAACTTGACCCCAAAGAAAAAGTATTCACATTGTTAGAATGTGTCAGAGTTCCAGAAATATCGATTGTATGAGGGGTATTCCATGCAGAACCTGCGGTATTTGCTCGTATAATAACATCTCCAATATAAAGATCTGACTGCGAGGTAGTAATATCAAGGTTTGAGGCGATAGGTTGAGCGTTAAACTCTACTTCGCAATAAGGATCAATGCTACTGGAAAGATTGATCGCATCAGAACTTGCTGCCCAAGTATTTTGAGTGAGCGTAAATAAGAAAAAGAATATTATTTTCATTTTCATACTTTGTATTCTATCAAAGAGAGGGCAAAAAGAACAAAAAGTCAGTATTGGAAGGGGTTTTGAGCGATGATGAAAGACTCATCGCTCCTTTAAAACTGCCAATTATTGGAGGGGGAGGGTTATTTCTTGAATCAGGGATTGATTATAATTACTCACAGCTTCAATTTTGAGAGTATAGCGGCCCTCTTTTAATTTTTTGCGTTCTGCTAATATATTTCCTTTAAAAAAGAAATTTTGAGTTTCATCTTCCACCACTTTAAATAAACATTCCATTTGTGGCACACAGCTCATTTCTGCGATTTCAAATTCTTGTGTTGATTTTTTTACATTTAAACTTTTAATTTGAGATGGTTCTTTTTTTAGTTTCATGAGCTGAAAAGATTTTTTAAAAATATCTCCATTGAGTCCTACAGACTCTATTTCTAGAGAGGTTATTTCTGGCAGCAAAGAACTATCTTTGGATAAATAAATAGTGCCATTATTAAAATAAAAATAGTTTTGATCATCGTGGCGTATATATTTATGATGCTCCATCACTTCTGGATCAAGGGCGATAATATCAGAAACTTTATCACCTGTTTTGGCATTTTCTAAAATATACTCCGTTGGAAGAATCAGATCACTGACAGGAGAATCATAAAGATCTGTCACATCAACATGAAGGTTCACTAAAGCAGTTTTTTTATTTTTTTTATGAGTTGCTTTTAAAGTGAGGCCATAAAATTTATTTTTTTCATAATCAAGAAGAGAAGAGTCTTGAACAAGAATTTTATTTTTGACTATTTTAAAAGGAATGTTGGGAGTGATGATTTCCAGATCAAACTCATTAATTTTTGATAAGTCTGCAACTAGAGTATCAGTGGGAGCATTTTCCTCAACGGCAAAACTATCAGTGGTATCAAAGCCTTTGACAATTTCATCATTCACAAGCTCTAGATTAAAAGTTTTGCGTACCACGGAATTTCCACCATCCATAGCAGAGATTGTTATAGGTAGAGTATTTTCTTTGACGGATATTAAATTATTGGGTTCCATGAGAATAAGTTTATTGTTAATAATTCCAAAAGCATTATTTCCCCCATTGATAATTTCTAGTTTCGGTTCGTCGTAAAGATCATGATCCTCAACATTAACCCAAGCAATAATAGAAAAAGGAGGAAGTTTGCGATTGACAATAAGATGAGAGAGGCTGATTTGAGTGGGAGCCTCATCGATATAGCCTTGTAAAGAAAGTTTTTTTTCAGCATGACGTATTCCACACTTAGATTCGATATTAAAGCCAAGCGTGTAGGAAGGTGTCATATCAAAGTCGATGAGATTAGGAGAAGGAGTATAAAGTTTATTTTTTTCTAATAAAAATCTTCCCTGCGCATTATCCACAAGTGTGATTTTGGCATCAGGGCAATTGCTGACAATCTCATTGGCTGGATGGATGGGTGATGTTACTTCGGGCATAAATTGATTTTTAAATTCGATTTGACAACAATGATCTGTCACTTGAGTGACTTGTTCTGGATTTATTTTACCTTGCTCGTACCATGGATTTTTTTTAAAAGTCATTTCAACTTCTTGAGATGTTTTTTTATTTTCCAGAAGATACTCAAATTTAATTTTATAGGGACTGGTTGTAACAAGTTGTTGAGCATCTTTTAAATAAAGAGAATTATTTTGAATTTCAAAAAGGGCATCACTTTTTTCATCTAGTTTTATATTACTAATTTCTTTGGGAATATTTAAGGAAGAAATAAAAACATTATTTTGAGCAGGAGTGTAAATCTCTTGATTTTTAATTTTTATTTTAGCGGTACAAGAAAATAAAATAAAAAATAAAACTAATTTTAAGGAATCTCTACAATACATCTAAACCCCACTTGTTTTGAGCCGGTTGTAAATGTTGTTAGACTATAATTAAATCTTCCGGACTCAGTAGTATTTTGCCAACTACCTCCTGAGTATCCTCCAATTTTGCCAAAAATATTATAGGTAAATTTATCCCCATTGGTGGGATAATTATTGATATCTGCGCCAATCGACTTTGCTGAAAAAATTGTGTTGTCATCGGTTTGACTTGCACAGGTGCCGCCATTGCAATTCAAAGGCATTCCCAGAGTCAGATTGAGATAGTTAGCACTGGTCATAGTTGTTGTAGTAGATGGCGCAATATCTGTCGGACTAAATTGCACATAAGTACCGTCTCCATTTTTTAAGAACAAATTTTGGTTAGTAGGATCAAGAACAATTCCCGTTATTTGAGCAGGATCACTTGTGCCGTATTGAAAAACCGAAGCCACTGATATGTTTTGCACTTGATCGGTGTTCCATTCCCATACGTTTCCAATTAAATCTTGAATGCCATATTTAGACAGACATTGACTCGTGCTGTAGTTACCACTTGAACCAGTTATAACCGCATAAGAGTCGGAGGTATTTCCTCCTGGATATCGATTGTCATTGAGACTCCAGGTAGTCAGCCCAAACCCCCTCGAGTTTGAGTTACAAGCTGAGTGTTGATCGAGAGTTCCTGACTCGAGAGTACCGATACTGCTTCTTTGTTCGGGCCATTTAGAGGCAAGCATGAACTCAGCTCTTCTGAGAAGTCGCTTAGAATAATTAGTAGAATCAATTTGAATTGATTTTGATTGGCAGATAGCCTGAGCAGTTGTTTGTGTCACAAAATTAGCAGGAGGAAGTTTTGCTTGAGAGGACACCGCATTATTTCTAAGGGTTGTGTTTAAACCAACATTACCCACATCAAGCCACGTTGTGCCACTGGTTGCACTTGTGTTGACATAGCATTTGGCAGCAATACGATCATAATAAATAGCACCATTATTCGCTGTTACTGTTGCACTCGGTGTTCCTGTTCCAATGCAATCATTGGTGCCGTCACAAGAGGCAAGTGACCATTTACAACCACTTTCAAAACGATCCATGATAATATCATAAGGAAAATTCATAAAACCATTCTGCGAAGAAATTCCATCATAGGCGCACTGATAGTGAGTGAGAGGGTCAGAAGTTCGTTGCATTTCATGACAGGTGTCTTTATTGAGGAGCCAACGGGGAATGTACGCCATATTTTGAGTCGGCAAAATAACTTTTAAAATTTTAAGAGTATTATTGATAGGTGTATTCGCAAAAGCCATAGGATCGCCGTTTATAGAAGCAATGACCTGATAATAATAGGTCGTTCCTGGAGCTTTGGTAATTTGATTTAAATGAGTAAAGCGATAAGTTGTTTGCCCACTTACGGTTGGAATAATTTCCACGGTTGTCCATGGGCCCGAAGGAGAAGTGGCTCTTTGTATTTCGTAATTTAAATAACTAGAAGCAAAATGACTGAGTTTGGTTCCAGCTATTTCTGCTAATTCAAAATCATTCCAATTAAAAGAAATAATTCCAGAATCACTTCCTGATATATTTTCTTCAATCGCAAATGTTGTAGGATTAAAGCTTTCTGCGATAAGGGTATTTGTGAGTGCATTTCTCTTGGGCCCTAGGGATAGAAGAGAGAGCCACTCTTTGTGATGCATCGTTGGCTTAGCTGTTGTGCAAGTTGCACCATAGGCAATACGACTATTATTGATTCGACTTATAGTGCCATTTGGAAGTTGATAATAGGTCTGCACACCAATTTCATATTCAGAGGCAAAATCAGGAAAAATAGAAATGGTATAAGGAAGTGTGACATCCGCAACAGGTTCTTTTATCAGAGTATAAACTGATCCGCGATACACTTTGCCAACAGGTAAAACCGACGCAGTATCAAGAAGAGCAGCATTATAATCAAAAGCATTGCCATCTTTTCGTTTGAAAAATATTTCATAATGACTAAATATTCCTTGAGTAGGAGTATTCCAATTAATTGAAAGAGCAGTCAGTTGAGGATTTGAGCAGGTCGTATTAACCCCTAAAAAATTAGCAGGAGAGTAGCTTGCTGTAGCACATTTTGTCACAGCACTTGGTAAAGTTCTTTCTCCCAAAATCGGATCAGGTGGAGTCGTGCTATAGGGTAAAACTTTAAAGCAGACTTCAGTATTAGTAGGAATATTTTTTACCCAAAGATGAGTCGTATTTTCAGTAAGAGGTGTGGTGCTATCAATATAAATACCATTCGGATTAGTAATATTAAAATTGGTTATCCGAGATTGAACTCCAGAAGCTCCGGCATTATTATCAAGTTCATTGCCATTGGAATCAACTAAAAAAATTCGATATTCATTAAATTGCCCGCTCAGGATGTCTGCGCCGTCCCAATTTATATTGAGTGAAGTTAGACCTATTTCTCCAGCAGGTTGAGTGATTGTGGTAATACCATTAAAAGGTGCGACGGGAGGAGTTGTTTTAACACCAATAAGAGTATCAGCACCTTGTTGATCAATGCCCGAACAAAATCCAGATTCACGACAAGCGACAACTCCAATATAATACTGAGTGTGAGGAGATCCTGAAATTTGAACACTCGTTGCGCCTGCGCTTAAAGTAGCTTTTAAGAAAAGAGTATCGGTATTAATATCTATCGGGCGATTGGTGTCAAGCGCATAAACCCTGTATTCATCGCATCCTTGACAGTTGTTCCAGGTCACATTGATTGTATTGAATCCATCAAGGGTTGGAGGTATTCTCGCGGTTTGTATCCCCGCAAAAGACAGGGGCAAAAGAACGGTTGTTTTTTTACTGAGGAATTTTTCATTTTTTTCAAAGCCCGCTGGAATACTGCTATTTTTGGCTCTTACGGCAATATAGTAGTTGGTATTTTCTTCCAAAGAACTTAGGTCACCAAGAATATAATCTGTTTGATTAATATTATTAATAGAAATATCAAATGTATTTTGATGAAGCTTATCAAGAAGTCCTGAGATTGATTTTGCATAATAAAGAAAATATCCATAGGGCATTTCAGATGAGGAACTATTAGGAGGAAGCTGAGCTGAAGGTAAAGCTTTTTTCCAATTAACTTTTAATTTTCTAGTGCCTGAAATTCCAACTAAATTTTCAATACTCGCAATACCGTCAAACAGTGGGTAGGCGTCTGAAAAAGTAGTCGCATTAAGAATCTTAGAGTTATTATCGTAGCGCTGTTTTTGAATATCATAAGCTTTGACAGCGACAATATAAAAAGAAGAGAAGTTAAGATTTTTAACATGAAGAAAAATATTTCCTTCATCGTCACGTTGGGCAAATTGGCTAGGGACACTTAAAACGGATTGCTCTGAACCGTTTAAGTAAACATGGTAAACATATTTAGCAGAATCATCGGTAGCTGGTTTAAACTTAACAAGAATACTTGAATCAGAAATCGCTTGAGCACTTTCAATTCCCCTAAAAGGAATTTTACTTTCGGCAATTTCTACTGGGCCCGTTGGACCCGATGTTGCTTCAACGGTATCACTTGTTGAAACTTGTCCAATGCAGCCAGTGAGCAATAAAAGAATACTTAATAAAAGAATAAAATTTTTTATCATTACCTGTTCCTTTCGGAACAAATATTTTTTATATGGACAAAAATTTTTGAGGGGAAAATTTTCCCCTCAAAAATCATTACATACTTTTAGGCACACAATTGATCGCAAGATTTTCACTGTAAGAACCACTTACTAGTGCGAGAGAAGGATTGGGAGCAACCGTAATAAAGAGATCTCCAATATCAGGAGTACCGAGAGTTTGATTCGGGTTGAGAAAAAAACGGTCAGTATCGACGAGGAGTTCAGAGTTGTAGTGCATAGAAATAGGAATATTGTGAGAGCCATTTTTCATATTACCAGCATTTGAGAAGTTGGCATAAAGAAAATACCCAGAAACATAATTTGACTCAGAGCTGACAACGGCAATAGAACTTAGACCATCTTCTCCTCCAATAAGATCAACATTGTGAACAGGATTATCAATATCAATGGAACAAGTGCCTGAAACACTGGCGCTTAAATTAATAGAATCTGAACTTTGAGCGAGCAAATATGAATAAGAAAAAATAAAGATTATCAACAGTATATTTTTCATACATTTTTCTCCAACAAAAGAGGGAACTTCCCGTTCCCTCTTTTCCTCATGATTAAGACTGATTAACTATTGTTGCTTATGGAGAAAGAGCAGCACATGTAATTGTCAATTGCTCTGAATAACTACCTGCTACGAGTGATAGTGCTGGAGTTGCTGCAATAGAAAGCTTTAAGTCAGCAACATCTGGTGTTCCAAGAGTTGGGCCTGAGTTTGTGAAAAAGATTGAAGCATCAGAAATTGATGTTGATCCATATTTTAAGCTAACTGCCACTTGGTGAGAACCATTTTTCATATTTCCACCGTTATCAAAATCTCCTTGTAATGTATAACCATCCACAAAATTAGATTCAGATGAAACAGATGCGATAACAGAGTTAGATTCCCCTGCAATCATATCGACCACATAATTGGGCTCATCGATGTCAATGCTGCACTGTCCATCAATTGTCGCTTGTAGATCAATGCTGTCTGACGTTGCCGCCATCGTGGAAAGAGAGGACATCAGAATCGTTAATAATAAAACCTTTTTCATAAAATCTCCTTTGCAATAAACGTACTACTTGTTTAAAGGTAGCAAACCGTTATTGGTTGCTTTGTAGAGTTAGTATAAGGGAGAGTTTTTTAAAAAAAGAATGAAAAAAAAACAATTGTAATTTTAATGACTTGAGAAGTAAGAAGGTTTTTATTTATTTCTTAAATTCGTCTAGATTATTTGGCACTAACAAAAATTAGGCAATAATTTCCAGTAGATAATTAAAAATAAATTCTTTTTCCAAATGACTCGATAGTGTGACCATGAAACAATTTTTTTTAATTTTTTTATGCCTTGGATGTTCTAGTCTTACTAAAACATCTCAAACAACCATTAATACAGATCCTTTGGGTACTTCGGTATACACAGTAAAGGGGCAAGAAAAAGTTTTATTAGGACAGACTCCATTTAGTTTTAATTGGAATGACTTTGTTAAAGACCAAGATACTGTTATTCAAATAGCCTTAGAAAAAAAAGGCTATGAAGAGACTTTTTTATTTTTGAATGAACAATTTAAAAAAACAGACATCGAAATAAAACTCAACGCCATAAAACAACAAGATGTTGTAGTAGATGATGTTTTGGATTTTTTTATAGCCATTCAAAGTGAGGTGAGAAATAAGAACTATGAAGTCGCCCTAACCAAAAGTAAAAATTTAATAGAAAAATTTCCAAATTCAAAAGTAGTAAATGAGCTGATAGGTTCAATTTATTATTTAATGAATCAACCTCAAAATGCTCTTTCTTATTATGAAAGAGCAATACTTGCGGAGCCACAAAATATTTACCTCCAAAAGATTGTTGAATCTTTAAAAAGAACAAAGCAATGAAAATAATTATTTTTTTCTTGTGTTTTTTTTCTTTTAGCTTGAGCGCAAATTCGATAGATAAAATTAATATTGAAAAACTCGTTTCGGCTATCCTGCCCAATATTCAGCATCAAATCATTTGGCTAGAGATACCCACTCAATCAGTTGATTTAAATCAAACAGGATCAGCTGATTCAATTCAGAATTACTTTCAGGGAAAATATGGATTAACGATTGAAAAACCAGAGTCGATTTATTCCACAGGAGAGTCTCAAAACATAAACTATCGTGCCATTCTTTTTATTAATAAGGAAAACATAAAAGAAGTAAATCTTCTCGAAAATGAGTTAAAGAAAATTTTTCGCTCTTTTTCTATTTCCTTAACGATTAAATTTACTAATTATTATCAACCAGAGAAATTGCAGAACAAGATAAGTGAGAAAACACTACCCAAACATGAAGAGAAACTTGATTTTATCACACGCTATTTATCTCTTATTAATACTGCGATCTTTTCTTTTTTCCTTCTTCTTTCGTCACTGATCTTAGGAAGAAGTTTATCAAAACAAAAACCTAATAATCTTTTGGAAAGCAGTAATCAGATGCCACAAAACCCTTACTTGCCAGAACCCACTGATAGTAATTCAGAAAAAACTATTCAAAAAACAAAGAATGAGACGGACGTTTTTATTCACACACCTAATAAGATTATTAAAGATTCTCTCATTTATTTTATTGCTCTGGAAACAAAACAGGCAGAAAATTGTTTAGCGTGGGGCTTGAGCAAAATTGACAATATGAAGCTAGAAGAAATCTTGAAAGAACTCAATATTAATGAAAGAGAAAAAATTCTTTTTATGGCCAACCAAGGAATGAGTAGTGCCTCAGAGCAAACAATAGCCTTATGGGAAACAGTTTTTAAAAAAATAGGCTTGATTTCTCAAATGGATTTTATTGTAACAAGTCTTTATTTTTCGCTCATAAGTAAAAATGAAGAAAAACTTAATCGTCTTGTTAGAGAAAATAGTGAGGCTGGTAAAAAGTTAATTTTTATTTTAGATCAAAAAGAATTAGAGTTATTCTGGTCTCTTTTAGAAGATAAAAAACGAGAGGAGTATTTTTACGAGTTTTCTCTTCAAGACATATCTAGTTATACCTTTAAAACTTTTTTCAGAAATCTACACTCTTTTTATGACCTTGATTTTCTTTCAATTCAAAAGAAAAAAAGCAGCTTGGAAGATTTTATAAATCTTTTAAAAATCAAAATCCCTTTTACGGTTTTTGAGCAATTGGATTTCTCTATAATCTATTCCTATTTAAATAATTTGTCGGTTAGCGAAATTGCAAATTGGCTCAATTGTTTTTCCTTGGAAACTCGAGAGAACGTATTAACCTTGATAAGCAAAGATAATCCTAAAAAAAGCGAGTTAATTAGCTTTGAAATAAAGAAAAGTATTTCACCAAAGAATCGGAATGCCCTTTTAGAGGATATATTTTTTGATGAAAGAATAA
>CAYQEW010000012.1:0-13873 GCA_964416605.1 uncultured Bacteriovoracaceae bacterium
TTTTTCTTTGACCAAAATAAAACTTTAGGCAAAAATAGTAGAGAGAGATGATTTACAGTAGTTGATCATCCATTATAAACGGTCTTGCACAGGAGGTGCTCATGTCCACATCAACTAAAAAAACGTTCGCAAGTTTTCCCCTTCTTCCTTTGAGAGATGTTATTATTTTTCCACACATGGTTGTTCCATTGTTTGTTGGAAGAGAAAAATCTATTCAAGCTTTAGAGCGCGCAACAAAAAATAATAATAGTGAACTATTTTTAGTTGCTCAAAAAGATGCGAGTGTTCTTAATCCTGAGTTTGATGATGTTTACACCATTGGAACTGTTGTCAATATTATTCAAATGCTAAGACTTCCTGACAATACAGTTAAAGTTTTGATTGAAGGTAAGTACAGAGCGAAAATTTCACAATTTAAATTTAAAGATGATGGTTATAGCGCTGCCATTGAAGAATTAGAGGATACAAATTTTGAAGGCACTGAGGTTGAAGCTGCGGTAAGAAGCTTAAAAAATACTTTTGAAAAATACGTTAAATTAAATAAGAGAATTCCTCCTGAGTTACTCATGAGTATTTCTTCTATTCAAGATCCTTCAAGACTTGCTGATATCGTAGTAGCGCATCTCACAATGAAAATTAATGAGAAACAAGAAATTCTCAACCTTTCAGATGTTGGAAGCCGACTTGAAAAGCTTGTAGAGAAAATGGAAGGTGAAATTGAAATTATTAATGTTGAGAAACGAATTAGAACTCGCGTTAAAACTCAAATGGAAAAATCTCAAAAAGAATATTATCTCAATGAGCAAATGAATGCGATTCAAAAAGAATTAGGTAACCGTGAAGATGGTAAAAATGAATTTACGGAAATGGAAGAAAAGCTTCAAGCAAAAAAAATGCCTGATGAAACGAAATTAAAAATAGCGAAAGAAATAAAAAAAATAAAAAGTATGTCGCCAATGTCTGCAGAAGCAGCGGTGATACGTAATTATGTTGACTGGATGTTGGGACTCCCTTGGGCAGAATACTCAACTGAAGACAATAGCATCCACAGAGCAAATCAAATTCTCAATGAAGAGCACTATGGTTTAGAAGATGTTAAGGAAAGAATTTTAGAATATCTTGCAGTTAAAAATCTAGCAGGAGAAAAAGGTAAAGGAACCATTCTTTGTCTTGCTGGGCCTCCAGGAGTTGGAAAAACCTCTATTGCGGAGTCCTTGGCAAATTCAATGAATAGAACTTTTGTGCGTGTTTCTCTTGGGGGAGTGCGAGATGAAGCAGAAATTAGAGGTCATAGAAGAACCTACGTTGGGGCGATGCCAGGCAAAATCATTCAAGCTATGAAAAAAGCAGGTACGGGAAACCCAGTTATTCTACTTGATGAGATCGATAAAATGAGTTCTGATTTTAAGGGTGATCCATCAGCAGCGATGCTTGAGGTTTTAGATCCAGCTCAAAATAAAAACTTTGGAGATCATTATATTGAGTCTGAATATGATCTTTCAAAAGTTATGTTTATTATGACTGCAAACGATACCTCCGCAATTCCTGGTCCTCTTCGCGATCGTATGGAAATTATTCATATCGCAGGCTATACGCCGAATGAAAAATTTGAGATTGCCAAAAATTATTTGGTGAAAAAAGCAATCACGAGTCATGGACTGAGCGATTACCCATTAACGATTTCAGATAAAGCGTTGATGAAAATCATTCGCGGCTACACGAAGGAATCTGGAGTAAGAGGATTAGATCGATTAATAAGTACTGTGACGAGAAAAGTGGCAACACGTATCGTTCAAGATGGAATTGAAAAAGGAAAGAAGTTTTCAGTTTCCGAAAGCCTTTTGGAAAAATATCTTGGGCCTGTTATTTTTGAGTCTACTGCGATTGAAAAAAATCCAGAGATTGGACTCGTTAATGGTTTGGCTTATACAAGTGTTGGCGGTGAGTTACTTCATATTGAAGTTATTACGATGCCTGGAAATGGCAAAATTCAAATCACTGGTAAGCTAGGTGAAGTAATGCAAGAGTCAGCAAAAACAGCTCTCTCTTATGTGCGCTCAATTAGTCCACGTTTAGGCATTGAGCACGAATTTTTTAATCAAAACGATATCCATATTCATGTGCCAGAAGGAGGAACTCCTAAAGATGGCCCAAGTGCTGGTATTACATTGGTTACTGCAATTACTTCCGCGGTCACGAAAATGGCTGTTAAGCAAACAGTTGCGATGACTGGTGAGGTGACTCTAAGAGGAAGTGTTCTTCCGATTGGTGGATTAAAGGAAAAGATTTTAGCGGCGAAACAATCGGGCATTACGACGGTTATTATTCCTGAAAAAAATGTGAAAGATTTGACTAAAATTTCAAAAGAAATTTTAACAGGAATGGAAATTGTTCCTTGTGCAAAAGTCGATGATGTTCTTAAGCTTGCTTTAGATCTTGCTCATCCTGAGGACTTTATGAAAGTTGTCAATTTGAAAGCCGTGGACAATGAGCCAATGCTTAAAGTTGCTAATTAATTTGGAGTGAATAAAATTTTATAAAAAGATTTGAGCCCCAAAGAAATTTGGGGCTTTTTTGTTGACCAATCACTCATCTTTCATTATATTGAGTGAAGTTCTTTTTGGGTCGGTTAGCTCAGCTGGGAGAGCATCTGCCTTACAAGCAGAGGGTCACAGGTTCGATCCCTGTACCGACCACCAAAATTTCCACAAAAACATTAAACATTAAACATTAAACATTAAACATTAAACATTAAACAGATTTTGAAGGTTTTTATTTATTATTTTAAATGAATTGATAAAAAAGATTAACAGAGAAGAAGATTTGTGAGTGAAAAACACCCACAAATCTTTATTAGATATTATTAAAAATTAGTATCTATTTCTGTTGCCACCGCCGAAACCACCACGGTCTCCACCGCGATCGCCACCACGATTACCACCAAATCCACCACCACGGCTTCCACCGAAACTTCCACCTTCTCTAGGTGCTTGTGGTTTCGCTTCGTTTACTTTCATTTGACGGCCTTCAAATTCAGAACCATCTAGGCTTTCAATTGCATTTCTAGCTTCATCATCTGTAGACATTTCTACGAATCCAAAACCTTTGCTTCTGTTTGTGTCTCTGTCGAATACAACTTTTGCTGATTCTACAGTTCCAAATTGAGCAAATTTAGTGCCCAATGTGTCGTTAGTTACAGAAAATGCCAAGTTGCCTACGTAAATTTTTTTTCCCATCGTTATTCTCCTAAGGGGTTATCTGCCACACTGTTGTGGACTGTTTTTATAAATTTTGGTTAATTATTTTTTCAGGGGATTGTGTCATGAAGTTCAGAAAGCTTTTTTGCGAGTAAGGGGTTCTTAGTTGCAGTTGCTTTAAATCCGTATAGCCTTTGTAAAAAGTAAACATATTGCCTTATCTTTTCTAGTTTTAACACCACTTTTTAATAAATGCAAGTAAGCATGAAGAGGTAGATAGAATTTACACGATTTTAGTCAAGTTAGAGGGAGAAAAGGGCGATAAGTCCTTGAGGTATGAGTATGAATAAATATTTAAAGTTGGGTTTATGTTCGCTTATTGTCGCGAGTATGGTGGCGTTAGTTTTTCATAAAGATAAGCTGACACGTTTTCCAGCTTCTTTTAATGCGAGAGAATTAGAAGCTCAAGCAAAATTTAAAGCTTTTGATGCGGTGTTATTGCAAAAAATTAAAGAAACCAAGAATCCTGCAACTATTACTTTTGAGCAAATAAAATCTTTTGTGGATAAAGCGGGTGAGTATAGCGATTTCATCGCAATATCATCAAATGAATTTTATGAAGACCACGAGAGTTTTTCACAAGAGTATTTTGATACGGTGCTTTTTCCTTTTACCTATAAGTATGTTGCCGAAATACTACCCGCAGCCCATAAATTAGTGGCCATTGGGCATCATAGAAAGATCAATACATTTTTTAATTGGGAGGGGATTGATAAACTTCTCAGTTTGGTGATTCCCAAGGAGCTGACAGTCCAAATTCTTGCGGGGTATCAAGTGGCGGGAACGACCTATCCAGGACTCAAGATAAACGCTGAAAGCCTTTCAAATGTGAAAGAGGACTTAGAGGCAATTAGAAATATTTCAGTTTCTGATTTGAACGCTAGTGCTATTTCTTACTCCGCAGGAGTGGAGAGTTATAAAAATCCTTTTACAAGCAAAGTGCCTTATAAAATCCTCAATGGAGAAGATTTTTATAAAAAACTTAGGGATCATTGGAATTTTAAAGATGGATACAGGGATCCGAATGTGGCGCTTTTGTCTTCTTTGGAAGAGCAGGCAAAGGTCAATATTATTGAAGAAGATAAAACCCTTATTGAGTCCAGTGTATTAGCAGAGTTACTCGAGATTCGTTTAAATCAACTTGTTAAAAATGGGCAAGCAAAGGCTGCGGCTTCGGGGTATTTTGCCAATAAAGTAAACGGGTTAATTGATTATTTTTCAGGCAATAATATTAAAGATCAGCAGGCGCTTTCTCTTTATATGAAAATTGTAAAATTTCACCAAGTGAAATCTGATTTCGTCAATAAATGGTCAGTGCTTAGACTGCATCAATCTGAGCACGATCTGATTTTTAATACAAGTGGCGTGGCGGATGATTTACTTTCTTTTCGCTTAGTGAATGGCCATGTGCCTTATTATCAAGAGCTCTGGCAAATGGATTGGTATTATAATGTCTATCGCACCAGTTTAGATCAATTGCGCATGGAAATAAAAGAGGTCACCTTTGATAGTTTGTTGGGAGAGTTAGAACCAAATTATTTAGGGCGGATTAAAATCACTGGAGATAAAATCTGGGCGAAGGTAAGTGCGGGGGGAAATGAGGAAAAACTTAAACAAGCATGGGATGATTATAGAGTTAAGACAAATAATGAGTACCTACTTGCTAATAAAAATATTGATGAAGCACTCGACTATTTGAAAAGTAACGAAGCTTCGATAAAAGCAGAGTTTTTAAAAGAGATAGAATCTAAAAATGCTAAAAATAAAATAGCTTATGATAATAAAAGTAAAGAAGAAAAAGAAAAACAATATTTCTATTATTTTTATATCTTAAAAAAAATCCAAGAAAATCTTCAAAAAAGTAATTTGGCGACGAATCTCAAAAGATCACTCTTGATTAGTAGCTCATCTTTAAATAATAGTCTAGATGATCAAATTATTGAGACTTTTTTTACTTCCAATAACGGACATAGAGGAGATTCTTTAACAATTCTTGATAATGTTCAACAAGTGTATTTGACTGGCGCGGAGTCAATTCCGGATTTTTTAAGATATTTACCAGGCGATTCGAAGGATATACATTCTCAAGCATTTTATTTGGCAGAAAAACTGTATTTTTATATCGCAGAGCCTTTTAAACAAGCTATACTTGATAATTATTTTGATGTTTCAAGTCTGAAACCACAAGAAGTGGATTCTCTCAAACAAATTCTTGATGAAAGCTTGAAAAACGTCAAAATTGCTTGGGTCAAAAAAGCAACTTTTGTTCTAAAAAATGAGCTAAAAAAAATTCAAGTAGATAATAATCCTGGGACTCTAAGTCAAAGAGCCTTAGCTAAAAGTGCCAAGCTTCTTACCGATGGACAGGGCATTAAGGCTGCCAATATCCTCAATAAGTATTTTCCTTTGGATCGTTCCAGTTCGTATGTTTCCACGAAAGGGATGAGACACCTTATTTTTTCTTTTCCCGAATTATTTACTGGAAATTTCGATAAACTCAATGTGAAGGACGTTCAAACGCAACTTATTTCAGTCCTCCATGACGATACTTTGAAGATAAGTGGAAAAGATGCATTAGAAAAAATAATCAAAATTTTTCGCGATAAATATTTACTTAAACACCATATTCAAAATAAAAGTGATCCGAGATTAGAGCAGTTAAAAACAATGGAAAGCGCCATCGCAACGGATTTAGATCGCTATGGAAAAGACCTTAGGATTAATGCAAAGTCTGCTTTAATTGGTGATTTAGAAAAAATTAAGTCGATTGAGGTTTATGCGGGACAACTGGAAGCAATTAGAGGAACCAAACCTGCTATTTATTTTAAAAACTTCAAAGAAGGACAAGAGGCGCAAGCGGCGTATTTTGGGGCTTGTGACTGGACGAAGGAAGGAGATTCGTCTGTTCTTTACGAAATGATGTGGATGCCTATAAAAGGGCTTATCGCTCCTAAGGCAGCAGAAAGAACGCGACAAGAAAATCAAAATGATTTTCGTTATAATGCATTATGTGGACACGTGAACAAAATCCCCATTGATCGAAATGTCAATGAGCAGCCAGTTTTTGATTCGGTGCGTCCACTCAATGAAGAAAAAATAAAATTCACCTCATCGGAAATGCTCACCAGGGTAGTGGGGCAGTGGCTTAAATTTTATCAGCCACATATTTTAATGACTATGATTAAGGAGCCGGCTAAGCAAAAAATTTTCCAAGATTTTTTTGGCAAGATAAAAGAAAAGTTCGCCGCTAAATTAAGTGATTATTTGCAAGCGTTGGAAGCTCAAAAAAGAGGTAATGAATATTCTGTGATCAATAATTTTTTAAATTACCAAGAATCTAACCACCTGGATTCGAGGGATCAAGAGTTAAAGTTACAGGGAGTCCTTGATCCTTATCGCCATATTTATGGGGCGATTGATATTGATTATCTCAATCAAGAGCTCTGGGAAATCGTGGTGGAAGTCGCCCGCGAGTATAGAGAGGATTATCCTGCTTACAAAATGAAACAGTTTGATCCTAAGCTAATGAATTGGGACAGTCTGAGAATAAAGCATAACGCAAGCTTTCCTTTAGTTTCAGAGCAAGATGCCCCCTGGCCCAAGCCTGCCCCTCTTCCTTCGATAAAAATAAACAAGGAATTAGGAACAATTGAGCGTCCAGCACAACAAGATAATTTTAAAGAATTTATTATCGATAAACCTCTTAGTCTTATGATTCCCGATGTCAATCCTCTCTCTGCTGATGAGGTGGCGATGTTTAAAGAGCTGCATTTTGAGGAAATGCGCAAGCAGTTTAATGGCAAAGTGGCTTTTGTCGATACTCTGGGACAAAATAATTATAAAATTGATGCGAGTCTGGCGAAACAACTTGGCGTTGCGCAAATTTCCCCTAAGGATTTAGGAGGCCTTTCTTCTCTCGATGGCAGTCAGGGTGGATATGAGACAAATTACATTCTTGACCAAATTTTTCGCTTTATGGGTATTGATGAGGAGCTTTTAAAAGGAGGAGATGTTGGCGAGTCGCGTCTTGAAAATAATCTTTTAGGGCAATTTTATCTCGCGCAAATGGTTGAGTCTAACGTGATGATGGGGGCAGGGTATTTGAAAATGCTTGGGAATATCCCTGTTCCCAATAATTTTCCTAATCGTATGACTTATCTTGATCAGTGTGAAACAACAATAGAGTATTCTTCAGTTATCTACGGAGCAGCCGCAGGACCTGGCGTATCGGTTATTGAAGGTGTGAATATATTTTTATATCCAGGATTTTTAACTAAAAAATTAACATCTCAAATTGAAACACTTATTTGTAAGACTAATACACTGGATCTCTTGAGTCGCGATAAACAAATACTGAACGCTATTTTGGCGGATGATCGAATTCTTGCGCAAAAAATCATTGAGCAAAAACAAGGTGGAATTATTGCTCGTGAGATTAGTAAAGAAGTGAATTATAATTTAGAAAAAAAAGGAGTACTGGCTCTTAATTCCAATATTTTGACGAATATGAAATCCGATCAGCATAAGGCTTTTTTTGATGAGACGGTTTTTGTGCGCAAGCAGCTTATTGAGAATCCTTACTCAACTCTTTTTAAGTCGATGGCCACTAATACTTCAGGAGATCTTGCGACCGCCAAAAGAGAAGACGTCATGGGCGCTCTCGCCAAAGTAGATCAAGGAATGTATCAAAAAGTGAAACCATTTTGGTATGTATTTGACACCTATGTTCAGCCTTGGGTGGGGATGCTTGGACTTGTGATGCTTTCTATGCTTGGAGCGGGGATTATTTTTTCCGTGTGTTCGTTAGTCATCGCTCCGCTAGGGGCGTTCATGAGCGGAGTTGGCGGGATTATGGGAATGGTAACTGTGACGGTTGTGATCAATGTTGGCTTTACTTTAATTGATTCGATCAATGCGTTTAAATATTTTTACACCGTTCCTGTAGCCTTTGAAAAACATCAAGAGTATTTAAACCGTTCTTATTTTTACAGTGGTGAGCTTGATTTAAAGCTAGAGGTGGTGCCTCTTTCCGCAGAGGATGTTATCGCAGAACTAAAAGACCTGAAGAAGCAACAGCAAAGTGCCGTCACAGCGCTGATGATGGATGTGGCGTTTATGGCGCTTGACGTGCACGATTTTTATGAAGTTTCTAAATTGGTGCGAGCTAAATATATTGCGCGTATTGCAGGCAAAGGAGTAAGGACAAGTGAACTGACTCTTAAAAATATGAAGAATCTCTTTTTTAGCCCAAGCGAGTATACCCGTCTCAAGTCTTACGTGCTGATGCGCGATTATGTTAAAACGCTTGTGTCGAATAATTCTCTTGTCAAGAGCTTGAGGCTCACAAAATCTCAATTTGACCATCTGGAAGGACTCTCTCTCTATGATCAATTGCGAAAGCTCGCCAAAGGAGAAACTGAAATTCATTTTAGAAAAATAGTGGATGAAAAATTTTCGCTAGAGCTGATCAATGATTTGGAAAGTACTCTCAAAAAGAATGGGCTTTTCTCGCGAATTGGACGCTATGATTATCTAAAACGGATAACCGACCCGGATGTTTTGCAATTTGCGCACTTGATGGAAAAGATGAAGTTAGAAGTGGATCAAAAGATGCTTCTTCTTCTTTCTAATAAAAGCATGGTCAAAGAAACCTTGGAAAATTTTAGGAATTATATTGCGGACCCCAATGCCAAATTTTCTTTTGTGCCGCTCAAAAAGTTGATGAATGATCATCTTGCACATGAGGCTTATCCTTGGTTTGATCTCACATTAAAAAATCAATTTGATCAGCGCATTGATATGTGGGCACAAGAGGTTCTTGATAAAATGAAAAATGCGGGCGATTTTGATTCTGCTCATTGGGCAGATGCTTTTAATCGCAAAAAATACCTCGTTGAATTAGAAGAATTAAGAATAAAAAAAGGAATTAATAGCACATCCTTAGACGATATTCTCGCAGAAACAGTCAAGGATATGGTTAAAGAAATGGAGACGATGGAGCCCATGCTTGAAGCGATGGCCAAGGATATTTATACGCTCGATGAAGCATATAGGGCAACACCAAAGGATAATAGTTTATTGACAAGATTGAAGCTTCAATTTGAAGATATCGCAGTAAGCACAATGTCTTATTTAAATTGGACTCCAACCTATAAATTTAAAAATTCCTATCAATGGCTTTATGGAAAAGACCTTCGTCCAGCCTCGATTAAGGATGCGAGCTTTGGAGGTTGGGCTGGTCTTGTGAAGTCTTATAAGGATGGAAATTTCATGTCGAAATTGTGGACGATTATGCAAAAGAATATGCGTTCTGCCTATGTGCCCATTGCTCCCGACATTCACAAAATGAAAGGGCTTATTATGCTGAATGAAGACATTAATAAAATACTTGTTTCATTGCGAGCAGGTTCCTATAAAGGAACTTATATTAAAGATTATTTGGCAATCATTCATGACGTGAAAAAAAGTAAAATTAATTTTGATATGCCAACAACTCTTCCAGGTGGTCATACCTTAGATTTAAATTCTGATTACGATAAATTATTTTTAGGTTTTTACACTTTGACGAAAAAGCATGAGAGTTTTGGAACTTTTACGGAACTAATGGAGGGCAATATGCTTGGCAAAATTGCAGGGATTTTTAAGCGTACCACTCCAGGAGTGAGTAATAGTACAGTCATGAGAGAAGTAGGATTTCACCAAGAACTTATAAAATCCTTTAAAACTAAAGAAGGGCAGTACCTTATCGAGAAAAATCTTCTTAAGGAATCTGATCCTAACGAGTTGAAATTTGAGGAATTTATGCAGAAGACAGAAGGGTTGTAAGTTTTACAGGGGGGTATTTAAAATATTTTTTTTTATGTTAGTTTTTAAACCTAGCAACCAAGAAAAAAGGAAAATAATATGAGAGTGGTTACATCATTATTAATGTTGGGTTTAATGACGGGAGTGTCAGCAAATTACGCAAGTGCACAGGTGAAAGCAGCCGTAAAAGGTGCAGAAGCTGCCGCAAAGTCTGTGGATGAGGTAGTTGAAATTGCTTTAAAGGCTTTAGGACTAGAGGGAAAACTTAAAACTGAAGAAAAAGTAGATTTTGGCAAGAAGATCAATGCCGTGAATTTATTGAATAAAAAATACAGTGCGGAGCAAATTGCAAACTTAGTAAAGACTGATGCTGTTTACTCTAGCATTGTAAAGACTTATACGATGAAGGCACAAGCTGATGTTAAGGCGAATATAAGTAATAGAACAGATAAGTTTTATGTTGAGTTAAATGCAGCAGCAGCTCAAAAAGGCGATGGTCCTTCGGCGGGAGAAGCAACCGCTACAATTTGGTCAAAAATTTTTGGAACAGCTCCGGAAAAAGCAAAAATAATTCATAGTCTTTTAATGCAAACGAATGATGGAAGAAAGGCTTTGGAAAAAATTGAAGCGTGGCAGTTTGCTTTTACTCGAAATATTGGAAGTGAATTAGAGTCAAAGGCATTAGCAACACTTTTAGAGGCTGAAGCAAAAGCAGCACTTTTACATATTGAAGTAACAGGAAAATCAGTTTGCGCTAATTTAAATGAGGAAGGTCTTGCTGGTTTTGCTAATTATGTAAAACAAGTTGTTGACGGTGCAAAACAAGGTATGACAATTGAGCAACTCAAAGCTCATATGGATGAAGTGTATACAAAGGAATTTGGAAGAGATGGAAAAAAAGCGAGAGAAGAAGGGGTTTGTCCTCATTGCCCTGGAACTTACGCTGCGACGGTTTGCCACTAATATCAAAAGCTCCTCTATGAGGAGCTTTTTTTTTGCCAAATTCCGTCACGTTTACAATAACTAAAATCCCCGAAAAAAAAATCTGAATCACTCACTTGTTCTTCACTTAAATGAGGTCGCTTGATTTCAGTGATAAATTGATCTTCTGATTTTTGAAGAGTGCGGGCATTGCAAAATCCGGTAAATTTCGCCACAAAAAGAGAAGCGGGATGAAAAAAGATATCTTGCGCACTCCCGGTTTGTTCAATCTTCCCATAATTCATAACACTGATTGTATCCGCGAAACAAAGAGCATCGCGCACCTCATGAGTCACCCAGAAAGTAGCAACATTTTGCTTCTTTAATTTGGGGATAATTTTTTGCAAGATTTCAAAACGCAAATAATAATCAATCTTAGAAAAAGGCTCGTCGAGTAAAAGATTGTCAGGCATGGGGCAAAGAGCTTGCACCCACAAGGAGCGTTGTTTTTGGCCTTCCGAAAGAGTGCTCCATTTTTGATGGCGCTCATTACTGAGTTCAAAAAAATCGAGATAGTAGCGAATCTCACTGAGTTCGGTTTTTTCTTTGTCGGGATGAAGCCTAAGTAAATTATCCAGTAAACTTTGATCATTTACAAAAAGTTTTTCATTGTCTTCGCTGACACAAGAAAGTGAGCCGCTGGTTAAAACCTCGCCGCAATCAGGGGTTAAAGTCTTTTGCAAAATATTTAAGAGGGTTGATTTGCCGCAGCCCGATGGGCCCAGCAGGGCGTGAATATCGCCTGCGTTGATTGTGAGATTGATCCCGTGCAAGCCCGCAATGCGCTTGGGGTCAAAAATCTTTTTGATATTTCTTATCTCTATCACTCGCTTAGACCGACAATTTCAGAAATTTTAGAGGAACAAGACATTGTTTCAAGAGATGAGGTGAGGCTGACACAATGATCAATCATGCTCACGGCGGCAGCTCTGAAATTGCCAGAATTTTTCACTCCGCCAAAAGGGAGCTTGGCATGAGCTCCTACGGTGGAACGATTGAGATTAATCACTCCCGCCTCAAGTTCTTGTTTGCATAGATTAAAAATGTCTTGATTTTTTGTAAACACCGAGGCAGCTAGGCCATAGGGTGAAAGGTTGGCAAGAGTAATTGCCTCATCGATCGTGTCAAAAGGAATGATACAAGCCTCAGGTGCAAAAATCTCTCCTTTAAAAAAGGCAGAAGAAGTGAGCGGATTTTCATAATAATGCAGAGCCGGTGCATTATAATAACCTTTGTTTTTTCTTTCTAAGACCTTGGGACTTAAAAGAGACTCGATATTTTCACTCTTCGTCATTTCTTGAAAATCATAATAAAGTTTTTGAGAATGGGCATCGATAAGAGGCCCCATAAAGGGTAGGGAAGTAAAATGAATGGGGTGATCAACGTGAATTTTTTGTACTAGCTTTAAAAATTTTGCTTGAAATTCATCGATGATGTTTCGATTTACTAAAATAATGGAAGTCGAAGAACAGCGTTGTCCTGTGGTGAGATAACAAGCGCGCACAAGCTCCGTTAAGGTATGCTCCATATCAATAATGGAATGAATGATTGTTGCGTTGCGCCCGCCTAATTCCAGAGCCACTATTTTAGAGAGGTCGCGGTAAGTATTTTCTAAAATTTTTAGGCCCACAGGTTGAGAACCTGTAAAGAAGATTCCTTTCACTAAAGGATGTTTGGTGAGTTCACTCGCCGTATGCACTGTTCCATTAATAAAATTGATAACGCCCTTCGGAAATCCTGCTTCATGAAAACACTCAATGAGAATTTGAGAGCTATAGATGGTTTTTTCTGAGGGCTTAAAAATAATGCTATTGCCTGCCAGAAGTGCGCTGAGAATTTGACCATTGGGAAGATGACAGGGAAAATTAAAGGGCCCGATAATGAGACTGGGACCGATTGGTTTACTATAACTTAGCCCTGTTATTTCAGGCATAAGGTTTTCAAAGACTTTGGTTTGAATGCGGCTTAAAGACTCCGAAAGAGTCACGTCCACTTTTCCTAAAAGGGCACTGGCTTCCGTTTTTGCCTCCCAAAGAGGCTTTCCTATTTCTAGCGCCAATGCTTCGCTGATATCATCTTGTCTTTTAGCGAGAGCTTCTTTGTATTTTTTAAGAAACTCTGCGCGCTCAGTAAAAGAGAGTTTTCTCCAGATTTTGTGACCATTTTGCGCAGACTCCACTACTTTTTCAATATTATTATAGTCGATAACGGCTTCCCAGAGTTTTAAATCCGTATCAGCGGGACAGAACTTTTCAATCACTTCGTCTTGCTGTGAGGCAGTATAAAATGCACCATTAAAATAATCGCCCTTGATTTTCATCATAGTCAAACATCCTTAAATATTATAAATTGTGCCCAGATTAACATAGACCAAAGGAGATGAAAAATGAAACCAGAGCAGCTTTTTGAGAATTTATGGCAAACTTATGTCCAAGAAAATCCAATGGCCCAGAGAGTTTATGATCTTTTTACTCAGCAAGGAAATACGGTGGTGAATGATCATATTGCTTTTCGCACCTTTGATGATTCTAAAGTAAATATTTCTGTTTTATCTAAGTCTTTTATGGAATTTGGTTATAAAAAATGCGGCGATTATCTTTTTCCAGAAAAAAAACTTTATGCTGAGCATTTTGAGCATGAGAATAAAAATTATCCAACGGTTTTTATTAGTGAGTTAAAGACCAAAGAACTATCTTCTGAGTCACAAGAAATAGTGAATCAAGTGATAGCGCAAATAAATACTTCAGCAACAAGGAATCTTGATTTTTGTAATAGTGGAAGAACTTAAAGCTATTAGCAACCTCAGTTTTAATTTACAAAAAGGTGAATCG